>DDCV01000074.1 GCA_002335845.1 Rickettsiales bacterium UBA1997
GAAATGACGCGTATTTTACTGCATTTTTTGCCTTCATGTGACAAAGGAATTGAATTAGTTACAACTAACTCATCAATTTCTGAATTATTTAGCCTATCAATTGCAGGGCCTGATAATACAGGATGGGTAATATATGCTTTTACAGCTGCAGCACCTTGATCTTTAAGTGCTTTGGCTGCATTACATAAAGTACCTGCAGTATCTATGATGTCATCTGGAACAATGCATACTTTTCCCTCGATATCACCAATAATATTCATAACCTCAGAATGATTTGCAGCATCTCTTCTCTTATCAATAATTGCAAGATCTGCATCATTTAGCTGTTTGGCCAATGCTCTAGATCTCACTACTCCGCCAACATCCGGAGAGACAACCACAATATTGTTATCCGGGTTGGTCGTTTTAATATCATCAACCATTAATTTAGTTGCATAAACATTATCTGCTGGCATATCAAAGAAACCTTGAATAGTTTCTGAATGAAGATCTACAGTAAGGACTCTATCAATCCCAACTGAATAGAACATATCCGCGACAACTTTAGCACTAATAGGCACTCTAGCAGACCTAACTCTTCTATCCTGCCTAGCATATCCATAATATGGCACTATTGCCGTTATTCTTGCAGCTGAAGATCTTTTTAAAGCATCAGCAAGAAGCATTAATTCCATTAAATTCTTATTTGAGGGTGCACAAGTTGATTGCAGTATAAAAGTATCATGCCCTCTAACATTACCTTTTATTTGAACTTTAATTTCGCCATCAGAAAAGTAACCGACATCTGCTTCTGATATTTTTTTTCCTAGAATCCCTGAAACCTCACTAGCTAGTTCAGGGTTGGCAGTTCCTGTGAAGATATCTATAACTTGTTTACTCATTTTTAATTACTCAATAAATGGCTGGGGTGGGAGGATTCGAACCTCCGCATGACTGGATCAAAACCAGTTGCCTTACCGCTTGGCTACACCCCATTGCTATCCAAACTCTTTAGAGGCGAATATTGTAATGGTTTAGCTAAAAAGAATCTCCAATTAGAGGGAATTATTTTAAGAATTTTTTGTTTCTCAGAAGTATTATTATATTTTATAAACATAGAAGAGCCTGTTCCTGAAAGACAGATTTCAAATTTTTTAGCATATTGCTCATAAAATTCTTTAATTTCCTCATTTTTTTCTACAAAAACCTTCCAAAATGAATTTTGTTGGCTAAATAACTCCGTAGGTCCTTCTTGTATGTCATAGAGATTAAACATCTCCTCGGTTGAGTTTAAAATATCTGGGCTAATAATAATTAGTTTTTCATCAATAGGTTTTTTTTCAACAAGCTTCTCACCAACTCCGCCTGCATAAGCATTCTCGCCTTTTATAAACAATGGAACATCAGCTCCCAGATCTAGGCCGATTAGCATCATTTCATTTAGACTAAGGCGTAAATCCCACATTTTATTAAGAGCGCATATCGTACTCGCAGCATTTGAGCTGCCTCCGCCCAAACCTGCTCCAATTGGAATATTTTTTGTAATTTTAATATCAACACCAACATTTCTATCGCTAACTTTCTTTAATATACTAGCTGCTTTAAAAATGATATTTTCTTCCTCATCAATGCTAGTATCTGAACAAAATACACTTATTTTATTAGAGCTATTTTGAAATTCAATTGTATCGAATACATCAATTAGTTGAAAAGCAGTATCTAGTTCATGGTATCCATTAGGCAGTTTTTTAACTACTTTTAAAAAAAGGTTTATTTTTGCAGGGGATTTTATGATCAAGTTTTCCATTAAGATTGCTCACCTTTGTTTTTGCTATTATAAGTGCATAAAAGATTCTTGATAATCTTTAAATTCTTTATCTAGTTCACAATCATAAAAAACCGCTCTCAAGCCTGTATAATATTGTTTCTAATAAATTTAAACCATTTAATACATAAAATATTTTTTTAACCATGGAACTTCAGCTATTTGGCATTAATCATAAAACATCAGATGTATCTGAGAGAGAGAAATTTATAATTAATGATTTAAATCAAGAGTATCTAAATAAACACCTTAAGAAAAAATTTGGCGCTAAATTAGACTCTTTTTTTGGCCTATCTACTTGCAATAGGACTGAAATTTATTTAACTGGTGAGAAGGGTATCGCAAAGCAAATTTTAAATGAAAGTAAGCTTTTTTTAGAAACTGAAGGAATTCCTGACACTAGCTTTTATTTCTTAAGCAATCAAGACGCAATGGTTCATATGTCAAAGGTTGCCTCTGGTATAGATTCACAAATTCTAGGTGAGCAAGAAATTCTTGGTCAATTTAAAGGTGCAATGCAGGTTGCTTTAGATTCAGGAATTTTAAAAGGAAAGCTCCTTTCATACTCTCAAAAAGTATTAAAAATAGTAAAAAGCGTAAGAACCGATACCCAGATTGGGCTTAATCCTTTGTCTGTAAGTGGTCTATCACTGAAATTAGTAAAGAATATTTTTGAAAAACCCGAGGAGCAGAACGTTTTAATTCTTGGTGCAGGGTCTCTTGCTCAGGCAGTGATTGAAAATCTTAACAAGAAAGGCATAAATAAAATCAAAGCTGTAAACAGAAGTATCAAAACAATGGACATTTCAGATGATTTTAAAATTACTTCCTCTAAACTAGATAAACTTCACAGCCATCTTGAAGATGCTGATATTGTTATTGCTTCTGCAACTACTGATATTCCCTTAATAGGAAAAGGCGCTATAGAGAATGCCCTTAGAGTTAGACGAAACAAACCTATGCTTTTAATAGACTTATCTGTTCCAAGAAATATAGAAGAAGAAATTAAAAATATTGAGCAGGTTTACCTTTTTTCAATTGATGATATTGAAAAAATCACTCAAGATAATTTAGGCCAAAGAGAAATAGAAGCAGAAAAAGCATTAAATATGATTGTTTTAGAATCGCAAAAAGCAATTTTAGATTTAAAGGAAAAAAATCTTAAAGATAAAACAAAACTTCAGCTAGAAATTTTCTTAAATAATTTATCTAAAGATGAA
>DDCV01000109.1 GCA_002335845.1 Rickettsiales bacterium UBA1997
AAATAAGGGATATTTGTACCTAAAATCACTAATATTACCAAAAAACCAGACAATTAGCCCAAAAAATCAAAAATACTCATAAAAATATAGCGAATTTCTGGAGAAATTCACTGCGATTTGGTGAGTTTATATTTTTTTGAAAGAAATTTAGAGGAAGTTGGGTTTTGCGACAGCCCCACATGGTAATTATTATGCCAATTCCCGCCTTTAAATTTTTATAGCCGAGCATATTTTTGCTATCACTTCGTTTGAAATTATTCTTGATTCTTGACTTATTTTTAATGCTGCATCGGCAATAAAAATAATATTTTTATCGTGTAAAAACTCTATCTTACTTAGATCAATTAGATCATTAATTTTATTTTTTTTATCAAAATGCTTAAGAAGTACTTCTTTTGTGAGCCCGGCATCGGTTCTTAAAGATGATAAAATAAGCTCTTCAAGAACCTCTTTTTTTGTTAACAATACTTTTTTTTGCAATCCCCATCCTAATTTCTCAACTTTTTCAAGCCAAGATTGTGGCTTATGAATCATCATAAGCGCTTGACGCTGTTTTTTATTCTTAAAATAGATACGAGAATGAGCGCCGGCACCAATACCGATATAATCATCCCCTTGCCAATAAGACAAATTATGGCGACAGGCAAAGTTTGGCTTAGAATAATTTGAGATTTCATAATTTATAAAACCACTTTGCTGCATAAATTCATTAGTTTTTTGATAAAAATCAGCTGATTTATTGTCGCTTGGTAATGAAAATTTCCGCTCTTTAAAGTCTTTAAAAAATGGCGTTCCTTTTTCGATAGTTAATTGATAAAGAGAAAGATGTGGACTTTCAAAATTCAAAGCTTGCTCAATTTCATTTAGCCAATCTGACAATTTTTGCTGAGGTCTGGCATAAATTAAATCAAAAGAAAAATTATCATAAATCTGCTTAACCTGCTTAATAGCCATCATTGCCTCAGCAGCGCTATGGTTGCGTCCTAAAAATTTTAGGTCATCATCATTTAAAGCTTGAATACCAAGAGATAATCTATTGACTCCCGCAGCCTTAAATCCTTCAAATTTCTTAGCTTCAAAAGAAGTTGGATTAACTTCCATAGATATTTCGCAATTATTATCAAGTGGCCATAATGATTTTATTTTAGCTAAAATTCTTTGTACCATTTCTGTCGGCATTAAGGAGGGGGTGCCACCGCCAAAAAAAATGGAGGTGATTATTGATGGCGCAGTATTTTGGAAAAAGAAATCCAATTCCCTTTCATAAGCAGCGATATATCTATTATAATCAACTTTCTTGGTAACATGCGAATTAAAATCGCAATAAGGGCATTTTGACTTGCAAAAAGGATAATGAACATAGATTGCTAAATTCTTCATGAAATGGATATTTTAATATAAAAATCTTAACCGAATTTGGCTTTTTAGTATATCATTTAACTTTTTTTCTTAAAGATAATTCAATAAAAGAAGTATCAAGGACGAACTTTGGTATAACTAGTTAATAATGCTATTTTAAAAAATTACCCTTGCTTTGCAAAATAATTTGTATGATAATGATTATCAATATATAATTTTTTTGGTGAAAATAATGCCAAATCAAGTTTTGAGACGCTATTAGATAATTAAGGCTTCTTTGACTTTTATTAACCCGTGCACTAACTAGCCAATCTTTACTTATATTGAAGATAGAAGTTGGTATAATTTAGTAGAAAATTTTAATTGATATTTATGGGTAACTTGAGCTTACTTACTTTAAAAGAAGGATTTAGGGCTAGAATCATAGATATAAAAGATAGCTCAAGCAATAAAGATCTCAAGCAGCTGATGAATATGGGAATAGTTAAAGGCGGCATTGTTGAGGTTATAAATTCTCAATCCTCTAATTTATTGATGCTTAGAAGAGAAAATTCAACTTTATGCATCTCAAAAGATTTAGCTAACAATATTTTAGTTAAAATAATTTAACTACAAAAAAATAAATGTCAGAAAATTTATCTAAATTACCCATCAATGTTAACGCTTTGATTACAGGCATCAATCCAGCTGGCGATAGAAAAATAAAACAGCGCTTAAGAGATATGGGGGTTGTTAAGGGAGGAGAGATATTTATTGCCAAGATAGCGCCTTTGGGAGATCCGATAGAGGTAATTTTAAAAAATTATAGCCTAACATTAAGAAAAAAGGAGGCAGAGTTAATTAGCGTTCAAATAATAAAAGATGAATAAACAAATAAGAGCGGCATTCATTGGCAATCCAAATTGCGGCAAATCAACTTTAATAAATGCCATGGCTGGTTCAAGATTAAATGTTGGCAATTGGCCTGGCGTAACTGTGGAAAAAAAAGAAGCCTCATTAAAATTTAACAATCAAATTCTTAAATTAATCGATCTACCTGGCGTATATAGCCTTTCTCCTTATAGCCAAGAAGAAATAATTGCTCGGGATTTCTTGATTGGCAAAAATTGCGATGTGATTGTTAATGTTGTTGATTCAACTAATATTGAAAGAAGTTTATACTTAACGATACAATTACTAGAATTGCAGATACCAACAATTTTAGTTTTTAATATCTATGATGAAGCCAAGGCAAAAGGAATTGCCATTGATTTGGGATTGGTTGAAAATCTCTTAGATGTTAAGGCCATAAATACCACAGCTACAAAACAAAGAGATTTTGGCGATATTTTAGAATTAATAACAAACTCCAAAAATCACAAAAAACCCAAAGATATTTCCTACGGCCAAGATATTGACGAAACTTTAAAAATAATCGAACAAAAATATCAAAAAGAACTGACGCAGTCTAGTGATATTCCTAGAAAATGGCTCAAGCTAAAAATAATTGAAGGAAATAATGAATTTACCAATTCTTTACATCTTAAAAATATAGACATATCAAAAGAAATTTCTCACTTAAAAGATTTTCATGACAATGATATTGAATCTTTTTTAACAGAAGAAAGATATGCTGTTGCCTCAGGAGTAAGTAAAAAAATTATCACTATTGATAAAAGGAGTGTTAGTCGCAACATTACGCAAAATATCGACAAGGTTATTCTAAACAAATTCTTAGCTATCCCGATTTTTCTTTTAGTGATGTGGATAATGTTTAAGCTAACATTTGATATTGCTGCACCATTTATTGATTTTACAGATTATTTATTCTCCAACCCTTTATCAAATTGGATGTCTTATTTGTTACATTCGATTAAAGCGCCCGAATGGTTTATCTCTCTTATAATTGAAGGAATAATAGGTGGAGTTGGCTTTGTGCTTGTGTTTATACCGGTTATTTTTGCGATGATGTTTTTTATCACATTTCTTGAGTCAAGCGGCTATATGGCAAGAGCAGCTTTTATTACAGATCGCTTAATGAGATCAATAGGGCTACACGGTAAATCTTTTGTTCCTCTACTGATTGGATTTGGCTGCAATGTTCCAGCAATTTACGCTACCAGAACCCTAGAATCAAATAAGGATAGAATTGCTACTTGTTTGGTAATACCCTTTATGTCTTGTGGAGCAAGGTTGCCGGTTTATGTTTTGTTTGCCAGCGCCTTTTTTTATAACAATGCCGCTACGGTAATTTGGCTGCTTTATGTTCTGGGAATAGTTATTGCTGGTTTAGTTGCTGTAATTTTACAAAAATCAATTTTTAAACAAGAGGCGCCATTATTTATTATGGAGTTACCACCCTATCGTTTACCAACCTTAAAAAACTTGTCAATTCATACCTGGGAAAAGGGCAAGCATTTTTTAATTAAAGCTGGGACATATATTTTTGCAGTTTCGATTTTAGTATGGTTTTTGCTAAATTTGCCTTGGGGCGTGGAAGATAAAAAAGACTCATATCTTGGTAAAACCGGTCAAATAATTGCTCCAATTTTTGAACCAATTGGTTTTGGTAATTGGGAAGCTGCCTCATCTTTAATCACTGGTATAGTTGCTAAAGAAATAATAATAGGCACCATGGGAGCGGTTTATATTGATGAAATTGATGCTAATAAAAAAGAGCAAGATTTAGATATTGCAACAGATTTAAAAGAGATTGGCTTTGCCTTTGTTGATGCAACAAAGGGAGCTGCTGATAATATATTGTCAACATTTGGCGTATCAAGCATGACGGTCGCCATAGACGATAATAATAACTCCCTGCGATCCGTTATAAGGCAGCAATTTACGCCACTTAGCGCCTTTGTATTTATGGTATTCACGCTTCTTTATATGCCTTGCGTGGTTACAGGAATTGCCATGAAGCAAGAATTTGGCACCTGGAAATGGTTTGCAATATCCTCCTTAATAAGTTTTTCTATGGCTTGGTCATTATCATTTATAATTTATAATATTACAAAATTATGGCTTTGATTGATTTTATTTTAATATTTGCAACATTATTTGTTGCCGCTTTTTTACTTTTAAAATCATTTAAAAATGGCGGCTCTTGCGGCGGCTGTCCTTCAAATAAAAGTTGTTCCAAAAAATCTTGCTCAAATTTATAATGCGCCCTTGTAATAGACAAAGATATTACTAAATAAAACATAATATTATAGAAAGCATTGCAAGGTTACCAAGAGATTTGGTAATTTGTATTATGTTACATTTGCAGTATAGGCGGTCTAGTAATATAGATCTCAAATATTTTAATAAATTTTTAAAAAATAATTATATGTCAAAAGTAATTGGAATAGATTTAGGTACCACAAATTCTTGTGTAGCTATAATGGATGGTAAAAACGCCAAAGTGATTGAAAACTCAGAGGGAGCCAGAACAACTCCGTCAATTGTAGCCTTCACTAATGATGAAAAGATTGTAGGTGCTTCTGCCAAAAGACAGGCTGTAACTAATCCGCAAAACACAATTTTTGGAATTAAAAGATTGATAGGTCGTAGATTTAATGATCCATTAACAAAGAAGGATCAAAAATTAGTTCCTTATAAAATAGTAGAATCAGGAAATGGTGATGCTTGGGTTGAGGTTAAGGGTGAAAAATATTCTCCTAGCCAAATATCAGCTTACACTTTAACAAAAATGAAAGAAACAGCTGAAAGCTATCTTGGTGAAAAAGTTGAAAAAGCAGTTATTACAGTTCCAGCTTATTTTAATGATTCTCAAAGACAGGCCACCAAAGATGCTGGTAAAATTGCTGGACTTGAAGTTTTAAGAATCATCAATGAGCCAACTGCCGCAGCCTTATCTTATGGATTTGAGAAGAAAGAGGGTCAAACGATCGCAGTTTATGATTTAGGAGGTGGTACTTTTGACGTTTCAATTCTTGAAATAGGAGACGGAGTTTTTGAAGTGAAATCTACCAATGGCGATACTTTCTTAGGCGGCGAAGATTTTGATATGAAAATTCTTGAGCATTTGAGTGAAGAATTCCAAAAAAGCTCTGGAATAGATATAACTAAAGATCCTTTAGCTCTACAGCGCCTAAAAGAAGCTGCAGAAAAAGCCAAAATCGAACTTTCTTCTTTGCAAGAAACTGAAATTAATCTACCTTACATTACTGCTGACGCTTCAGGCCCTAAGCATTTAAATGTTAAAATTACTCGCTCAAAATTAGAGCAATTGGTTGGTGACTTAGTGGAAAGAACCATCAAGCCTTGCGACAATGCTTTAAAAGATGCTGGTCTAAAAGCTTCTGAAATTGACGAAATCATTTTAGTTGGCGGCATGACTCGTATGCCAAAAGTTGTTGAAACTGTTAAAAAATTCTTTGGTAAAGAGCCTAACAAGGGAGTAAATCCTGATGAGGTTGTGGCCATTGGGGCGGCAATCCAAGCTGGAGTTTTGCAAGGTGATGTTAAAGATGTATTGCTTCTTGATGTAACTCCGCTTTCACTTGGAATCGAAACTGCTGGCGGTGTATTTACTAAGCTAATTGAGCGCAATACCACAATTCCAACTAATAAAAGCCAAGTCTTTTCGACGGCAGCTGACAATCAAACTGCGGTTACTATCAAAGTTTCTCAAGGTGAAAGAGAGATTGCTGTGCATAATAAATTGCTTGGTGAATTCAATCTTGAAGGCATTGCTCCTGCTCCAAGAGGCTTACCTCAAATAGAAGTAACTTTTGATATTGAT
>DDCV01000165.1 GCA_002335845.1 Rickettsiales bacterium UBA1997
GGAGGCTAGTGCCGTTTTTAGGTTGATGGTACCTATAGATCACCTATGACATCAAGAAATGAATCGCCAGGAGTTGTAACAGGATTTTCATTTTATGTGTCAAATACCAATAATTATTCGCTATTTCAAGGTAATGGTTTATCTAGTGGCTCTGGTGGCTGGGGAGTTCAATCTAGCTCTATTGCAGTCCAAATGGGTGAAGCAAAGATTATAACCTTAAAATATGATGGATCTGATATAACATATTACGATAAAGGATCTCTTAAAGATAAAGTTACTCACGGCTACGAGACAAATAAGGTAAGACCTTTAAGAGTAGGTGCTGGATCTGCTGAAGTAGATCCAATACAATATTTTTATGGCGGCTATATTGGTGAAATTATTATTTTTGATCGCAATCTTAAAAATAAAGAGCAAGAATCTATAGAAAAATATCTTGTACAAAAATGGGGTATATAAAAGAAAACACTAATAATAACAAACATCTTGAGTTTTATCAATTAGCTCGTTAAATATTTCTTTTTTTAAAATTAAAGCCGGATTAGCTCAGTGGTAGAGCAACTGTCTTGTAAACAGTAGGTCGTCAGTTCAAATCCGACATCCGGCACCATCTCCAACAATTAAATGGATTTTCTTAATTGATGAGAGTCATCAAATCTATATTATTTTATCTCTTTATCAGCATCTGGGGCGCGATTATCCCAATAATGTATTTTCCGGCATTCATTACGAGAAGCAGAAAGCTGGCAGATCATGGCGCTAAGATCTGGAGCTTAGGCCTTACATTCATCTTAAATAATTTATGTCAAATTGATTATAGAGTTATAGGTCTTGATAAATTACCTAATGAGCCTTTTATTGTAGCCTGCAAACATCAATCAATGTGGGAAACCGCTATTATGCATCTTATTTTCAATCGCCCCGCTTATGCCTACAAAAAAGAGCTTCTAAAGATTCCTTTTTATGGCTGGTTTGTAAAAATAATGACCGGTATAAAAGTTGATCGTCAAGGCAAAATGTCGGCAATAAAAGACTTAATCAAGCAATCTAAAAAGTTTTTAGAAGAGGGGCATAAAATTATAATATTTCCTCAAGGAACAAGGGTGCCTACTGGTAAAAATAGTCAAGAATATCCTTATCAACCCGGAATTGCAGCAATGTATTTATCTTGCAATGTTAAAGTGGTGCCGGCAGCTCTTAATTCTGGACTTTTTTGGCCAAAAAGTGGCTTGATTAGCAAAAAAGGTACTATCACAATAGAATTTCTAGAACCAATTGCTACTGGCTTAAATAAAAAACAATTCATGGCCGAGCTTGAGAGAAAAATAGAAATAAATAGTAATAAATTATTAAATAATCATTAAAATGGAAATTATAAAAACAATAGAGCAGGCCTTTGAAAGCAGATCGGAAATAAATTCTCAAACTCAAGGTGAAGTTAGGGTTGCTGTTGATAAGGTTTTGCAAATGCTTGATGAAGGCAAGGTAAGAGTTTGCAGTAAGGAGCAAGGGCAATGGCAGGTTAATCAATGGGTAAAGAAGGCTATTTTACTATCATTTCGCCTTAATGATAATTATCTAAGCAATCACAATGCCGCCAACGGTGATGCAATTAATTCTTATGACAAGGTTCCTCTAAAATTTAGCAAATGGCAGGAAGAAGATTTTAAAAAAGCAGGATTTCGTGCTGTTGCTGGAGCGGTTATTAGGCACGCTGTACATATTGAAAAAAATGTTGTACTGATGCCATCTTTTGTTAATCTTGGCGCTTATATTGCGCAAGGCACCATGATTGACACTTGGGCCACAGTCGGATCATGTGCTCAAATTGGTAAAAATTGCCATATCTCTGGCGGTACTGGTATCGGTGGAGTTTTAGAACCATTGCAAGCTAATCCAGTTATTATTGAGGATAATTGTTTTATTGGCGCTAGAAGTGAAATTGCCGAAGGTGTTATTGTAGAAGAAGGCTCGGTAATCTCAATGGGTGTTTACATTGGTGCCTCTACCAAAATCATCGATCGCGAAACTGGTGAGGTTTTTTATGGTAGAGTTCCTAAATATTCGGTTGTTGTTCCAGGCTCCGTTAAGTCGAAAAAGGGAAATCAGGACATATCTCTTTATTGCGCTGTAATAGTGAAAAAAGTTGATGAAAAAACCCGCAGTAAGACTTCAATAAATGATTTGCTAAGGGACTAGTAACAAAGCTTACATTTAATTGTATTTTTAGGCAAAATTTATGATTGGCTTAATATCGTAAGTTGCTTTTTATAAATAAAAGCTTATGGTTATTTTCAGTATGAATCCTTCAATATTTAAATATATCTGATTATGCCTAGAGCCTCTGTTATTGCCAAAAATTACTCAAAAGCATTATTCATCGCCGCAAGAAAAAACAATTTAGTAGATAGTATCGAAGAAGAGCTGCAGAAATTTAAAGATAATTTCAGCACCAGCTTTGCCAATGAACTTAAAAACCCCGTAATATCAAAAAAAGATTTATTGAAAATAGTTGATGAAATAGCCCAGAAATTTGAGCTTAGCCCTTTAGCAAAAGAATTTTTTGCCTCAATAGTTCGCAATAGAAGATTGAATCTTTTTCCAGAAATCTATGAGGAATTTTTGCGAATCACAAAGAAATTTAAAAATATCATCGAAATCGAAGTTATCTCAGCTATAAAAGCAGACAAAGTAAGTCTTGATAAAATAAAAAACTTAGTACAAAAAACATATCCCGATAAAATCATAAACGTCAAAGAGGCTGTTAATGATAATATCTTAGGAGGATTTCAAGTTAAAGTTGGCTCAAATCTAATTGATGCTAGCCTTAAAAACCAGCTTGATAAAATTAAGAAAGAATGTATATCGGCAATTAACTAACTTATTACTACATAAAAAAAATGGAGCTCAAAGTAGAAGAATTTTCCAGTATTTTACAAAAAAAGATAGATAATTTTCAGTCATCAGCTGATTTAAAAGAAATTGGTGAAGTTATAAAAGTCGGCGATGGTATCGCTAAAGTTTATGGACTTGATAATGTTCAAGTGGGTGAGATGGTTGAATTTGAAGCTGGCGTTCAAGGCATGGCATTAAACCTAGAATCTGACAATGTTGGTATTGTTATTTTTGGTGATACACATCTAATCAAAGAAGGTTCCCGAGTTACAAGAACAAAAAAAATTGTAGAAGTTCCCGTTGGCAAAGGTCTTTTGGGTCGAGTTGTTGATTCTTTAGGAAACCCAATCGACGGCAAAGGACCAATTGAAGCCACAGAATATAGAAGAGTGGAAGTTAAAGCTCCCGGCATTATTGACAGACAGTCGGTTTCTGAACCTATGCAGACAGGGATTAAAGCAATAGATAGCTTAATTCCAATCGGGCGTGGTCAAAGAGAATTAATTATTGGAGACCGTCAAACTGGTAAAACCGCTGTTGTAATTGATGCTTTTATAAATCAGATCAAAGCTCATGAACAAAATATCGAGAAAGATAAGCTATATTGCATTTATGTTGCTATAGGCCAAAAAAGATCGACTATCGCCCAAATTGTAAAAACTTTGGAAGATGCTGGAGCTATGAAATATACCACCATCGTCTGCTCTACAGCCTCTGAAGCTGCAGCTTTACAATTTTTTGCACCTTATACTGGCTGCTCTATTGGCGAATATTTTCGTGACAATGGAATGCATGCTTTAATTGCCTATGACGATCTAAGTAAACACGCTGTAGCTTATCGTGAGATGTCATTACTTCTTCGTCGACCACCGGGAAGAGAAGCCTATCCTGGAGATGTGTTTTATATTCATTCTCGCTTATTAGAGCGCGCCGCTAAAATGTCTCAAGAAAAAGGTGGTGGCTCATTAACTGCACTACCAATTATTGAAACTCAAGCTGGTGATGTTTCGGCATATATTCCAACCAATGTGATATCGATTACCGATGGTCAGATTTTCTTGGAAACTGAGCTTTTTTATAAAGGCATCAAGCCAGCAGTTAATGTTGGTCTTTCAGTTTCAAGGGTCGGTTCAGCAGCGCAAACTAAGGCTATGAAGCAAGTAGCTGGAACAATTAAGCTTGATTTAGCTCAATTTAGAGAGCTTGAGTCTTTTGCTCAATTTGGCTCTGATCTAGATGCTGCAACGCAAAAACTTCTTGATAAAGGTCGTAAACTAACTGAGCTTTTAAAGCAAAACCAGTATAAGCCTTTAAACATGGAGCAACAAGTTGTCTCAATATATGTTGGCGTAAAAGGCTATCTTAGCAAAATTGATGCTAAAGATATTACAAAGTTTGAGTCTGAATTTTTGCGTAAAATAGAATCTTCATATCCTGAAATTTTACAATCTATTGCTAATGAGCGTAAGCTAATAGCTGAAACTGAAGAAAAGCTCAAAAAAGCAATTACAGAGTTTATTGATATTTTTCTAAGCAAGTAGCCAGCAATTAATATGTCTAACCTTAAAGCTCTAAAAACCAGAATAAATTCGGTTAAGTCAACGCAAAAAATGACTAAAGCCATGAAAATGGTTGCTGCATCTCGCATGAAAAAAGCTAAATCATTGGTTGAATCTTCTCGACCTTATTCTGATAAGATACAGGAGATGATTTCGCAACTGGCTTCAAATGATGCAATTAAAGGGCAAATTAACGAGAAGTTCCCTTTATTAACTGGTCGAAATCAAAATAAAAATTATCTTATTGTTGTAATATCATCCGATCGTGGTCTATGCGGCGGATTAAATAGCGCTGCTGTTAAATTTGCTAAAAATAGAATTTTAGAATTAAAAGAGCAGAATCTCAATCCCACTCTTTTTTGCATTGGGAAGAAAGGTTATGAGCAGCTCAAAACAAATCACGACAATATTATTGTTGATAAGCTTTTCGGTATTTTTAAAGGCAATATTGACTACAAAATAGCGCAAGAAATCTCTGATAAGATAATACATCTTTTTGAAGATAATAAGTTTGATGTTTGTGAAGTCATTTACAGCAAATTTAAATCCGCTATTTCACAAGAACAAATATGCAAACAGCTAATTCCAGCACAAATTTGCAAAGATAAAAAAGATGCTAAAAATCTTGAATCTCCGATTAATTACGAATCAGGAAAAGAAGAAACATTATCTGAGTTATTGCCAAAAAATCTCATGATGCAAATATATAATGAATTGCTAGAAAATAATGCTTCGGAACAGGGTGCTAGAATGGCGGCTATGGAGGCAGCAACTAATAATGCTGGCCAAATGATTAAAAGCCTTACCCTTATTTACAATAGAACTCGTCAAGCAAATATCACCAGAGAGCTTATTGATATTATTTCTGGCGCTAATTCAGTTTAGTAAATTGCGCCCCATGTTAAAAGATCCACTATCTTAGGTTTTAATGAATTAAACCCCGCTTCAGTATTAACTCCATTCCTTATTGCAACTATAGATAATTTATATCAATATTCACTCTATTACAATAAATTATTTACTTAAGGCGCAAATATAATGTCACAAAAAAAAGATAATACAAAACAATATATCTTTAAAAACATCAATATACCTGCTGATCTAAAAAATCTCAAACTAGCCGAAATCAAGCAATTAGCCGATGAACTAAGACTGGAAACAATAAACTCAGTATCGCAAACTGGTGGTCATTTAGGTGCTGGACTTGGCGTTATTGAGCTAACTTGCGCCGTGCATTATGTCTTTGACACACCAAATGACAGGTTAATCTGGGATGTTGGCCATCAAGCCTATCCACATAAAATTCTAACTGGTCGCAAAGACAAGATAACAACAATTCGTCAAGCTGGCGGCCTGTCTGGATTTACCAAAAGGTCAGAAAGTATTTACGATTCATTCGGCGCTGGGCATAGCTCAACTTCAATATCAGCAGGACTTGGTATGTCGGTGGCAAAAAAAATTAAGAATGAAAAATCTCATGTTATAGCAATTATTGGTGATGGCGCCATGTCAGCAGGAATGGCTTTTGAAGCTATGAATAATGCTGGCGCCTTAAGTGATGAATTTTATAAAAATAATCGACTCATTGT
Organism: Rickettsiales bacterium UBA1997; assembly: GCA_002335845.1. Next base: position 6,044 of record DDCV01000165.1, read on the forward strand.
TATCTTAAATGATAATGATATGTCAATTGCACCTCCAACTGGCGCCTTTTCCAACTATTTATCTCGTCTAGCCGCTTCAAAATCCTACCTTAAAATTCGTAATTTTTCCAAAAAGTTTGTGCATAAATTGCCAAATAGCTTGGGGAAGTTTCCGCGTAAATTTGAAAAAGCTGCCAAAGAATGGTGGATGGGAGGCAATATTTTTGAAGAGCTGGGATTTTATTATATTGGTCCAATTGATGGTCATAATTTAGATATTCTAGTGCCTATTTTGCAAAATATTCGCGATGATAAATCATCAGATCCAATTTTAATCCATCTAGTTACCGAAAAAGGTCGAGGCTATAATGATGTGATACAAAGTTCTGATAAATTACATGCAGTTGCAAAATTTAATCCAAAAACCGGCGAACAATTCAAAAAGAAATCTGGATTCCCAAGCTATTCCGAGATTTTTGGTAAAAAAATAACTGATCTAGCTCAAAAAGATAAAAAAATTACTACCATTACTGCCGCCATGCCAGGTGGTACCGGTTTGGATTTTTTTGCAAAGAAATATCCCGACAGATTATTTGATGTAGGAATTGCCGAGCAGCACGCCGTAACTTTTGCCGCCGGTATGGCTTGCGAAGGTTTAAAGCCTTATGTTGCTATTTACTCAACATTTCTACAAAGAGCATATGATCAAATTGTTCATGATGTCGCTATTCAAAAACTTCCTGTGAGATTTTGTATTGATCGCGCTGGCTTTGTTGGTGCCGATGGCCCAACTCACGCTGGCTCTTTTGACATTGCATTTCTTATCAATTTGCCAAATTTTATACTTATGGCACCAAGTGATGGACAAGAATTGGTAAAGATGCTCAATACCGCCAATAAAATTAATGATCGACCTTGCGCCATTAGGTATCCCAGAGGAGATTTTAGCAATGATCTTGATTATCAAGATAGTGAAATATTAGAAATTGGTAAGGCTAGAGTCATAAAAAATGGCCAAAAAATAGCAATTATTAGCTATGGCACAATTCTTGCTAATGTTTTAGTAGCTAGCAAAATTATCAAAGAAAATTTGGATATAGAAATAACAATAATTGACGCCAGATTTGCCAAGCCTTTTGATACAAAGCTGGTAAAAGATATTGCTAAAAATCATGATATATTAATTTCTATTGAAGAAGGAGCTATTGGCGGATTTGGCAGCGTTTTAGGAAATTTCTTGCAAGATGAAGGCTTGATCGAGAAATATAATCTAAAATTCCGTTCACTTTTTATGAAGGATGAATTTATTGAGCATGATTCTTTGGAAAATATGCAAACAAAATCCAATTTGGATTCTAATTCAATAGCTAAGTTAGTTGAAAATTTAGTTAAATAATTTAGCTTATAATAATATTTTTAATTTATTTTATACAAAATGACAGATAGAAAAATAGCAGTAGTTGGTGCCACAGGAAATGTTGGTCGTGAGATATTAAATATTTTAGCAGAAAGAAAATTTCCAGCTTCAGAAGTTGTGGCTTTGGCATCACAAAACTCAGTAGGTAAAAAAGTTTCTTACGGCGATGAAGAGCTGACAATACAAGTTCTAGATCATTATGATTTTAAGGGTACTAAAATCGCTTTATTTTCTCCAGGAGGTTCAATTTCAGCAATTCATGCTCCAAGAGCTGCAAAGGCTGGCTGTGTTGTTATTGATAATACTTCGCATTTTCGCATGCATAAGGATGTGCCATTAATTGTTCCTGAGGTTAATCCAGAAGCTTTGAAAGATTACGCTGTTTCTAATATTATCGCCAATCCAAATTGCTCAACAATTCAAATGGTTGTAGCCTTGAAACCTTTGCATGACATTGCCAATATTAAAAGAGTGGTAGTTTCAACTTATCAGGCAGTTTCTGGAGGCGGCAAAGAGGCTATGGATGAGCTTTATAATGCGACTAAAAAAATATATCATAATGAATTTCTTGAACCCAAAAAATTCAGTAAAAGAATAGCCTTCAATGTTATTCCACAAATCGATGTATTTATGGATGATGGCTACACCAAAGAAGAATGGAAGATGAAGGTGGAAACCAAGAAAATTCTTGATCCAAATATTGCTGTTGAGGTGACTTGCGTTAGAGTGCCGGTATTTAACTGTCATAGTGAATCAATTAATATTGAATTTGACAATGAGATTTCTGTTCAAGAAGCGCGCGAAGCTTTAGAAGAATCCGACGGAATTTTGGTTATTGATCGCCCCGAAGAAATGAAATTTGTCACTCCAATTGATTGCTCAACACAGGATCCGGTTTTTGTTTCAAGAATTCGCAAAGATGACTCAATTAAAAACGGCCTTTCCATGTGGGTAGTGGCTGATAATCTAAGAAAAGGCGCTGCCTTAAATGCCGTGCAAATTGCCGAATTATTGGTGAAAGATTATGGTCTTTAAAGTTTTAAAATCTCGATAGCAGCACTTTAATTTTTAACTATATTTAATTTACAGATGAAAAAAATTTTTATTTTTATAATTCTTTTGCTTACCAATAACACTTTTGCCAATAATAGCAAAATTACCATCGATGTTAATGGTCTTGTTTGTGAATTTTGCGCGGTAACTATAGATAAAAAATTTAGCAAAATGAAAGATATCGTTAAAAATGTTGAGGTTGATTTGGAGAAGAAAAAAGTATTTTTAGAGTTTAGCGATGGCAAAAATTTATCAGACCAAAAAATAACAGATATCATTCGTGATAATGGCTATAATGTGGTGAAAATTAATAGATAGCTACTATGAATAGCTTTAAAAACTATCTATTATCATTTTTTGGTTTATTTGCCTCTATTTCTACAATTCTTTGCTGCGCCTTGCCAATTATTTTAGTGACCTTGGGAATGGGAGCGGCTTTTGCCTCTTTAACATCTAGTTTTCCAGCCTTGATTTGGCTGGCCGAAAGAAGCGGCTATATTTTTATATTGGCAATAATTTTTCTTGTAATTGCTGGCTATTTTATTTTTTTAAGACCACAAAGCTGCCCAGCCGATCAAAACCTAGCCAAAATTTGTCTAAAAACCAAGAAAATTAATAATATTATATGGCTAATTTCGGTGACAATCTTAGCAATCAGCTTATTTTTCAAATATGGGCTTATTTACCTAGATTGACTGCCCCCTCTCATCCTTTCCGGATCCAACAACTTTATTTTTAAAACTCTTGGCGTTGCAGAAGGAGAGGAAGTGGAAGCTGATATACCCCTAAAGGTTTTTTAACTACCAAAACTCTTGGCTCTGTAGAACTTGGCTCTGTAGAAGGAGCCTCGGGGGCGGCAGATAATCTATGTCCTGCTGCCGCCCCCGCAATTTGACCCGCCGTTTCTTGTCTCACAGGTGATTCTGGCACCTTAGTGACATATTGTTCTTCTCCTGTAATTATTTCCTTCTCCAATTGATTACTTTTTATTAGGAGTTGAATAAATGTGGCATTGTCGCCATTGCCTAGTGCTTCTTTAATTGTATTTTTATAATCTTTGATTTTAACTTTGGAATCAATAGTGTCATGATTTTCCAAATATTCTATCATATTTTTTAATTTGTCTATGATTCTCATTTTTTCCTCAGCTTGCATGGGAATTTCATCCCAAATTACCTCATCATCAACTTCACTTACAGGAGGTGTTAGTGGAATACTTGCGTTACTGTTGCGCCTTTTTTCACTCGCTGAACTTGCTGTAGAATACGATTCACTAACTTCTGAGGACCCTGTTGCACTTGCTGTGGTAGCGATACTTAATCCATTTTCTGAGGAGTTTGCGGATTGATTTTTAGAAGATACCCCAAATAAGCCACTTAAACCCAAATCCGTCATTAG
>DDCV01000143.1 GCA_002335845.1 Rickettsiales bacterium UBA1997
ATTGACGGATCTGGGTTAAAAACACAATTAAATACAAGATTTACTATTAGGGCAACTACAAAACATACAAAAATATGCTTGAACAATATTTCGAAGCCAAAAAAAGACTATATCCACAATCAATAAAAGGCCGCATTCGTAGCTTAAAATGGTATTTGAACGCCATTTTTTTATCGATATATCTTTTTACGCCTTTTTTGCGCTATGATAGGGGCGGCGTTGCCACCGATCAAAGTGTTTTGATTGATTTACCTAATAGCAAACTTTACTTTTTCTTTGTCGAGATTTGGCCACAGGAGGTATATTTTTTAATGGGTATATTGCTGCTGGCTGCTGTTATTTTGTTTTTTGTTACCTCTCTTTTTGGTCGCATTTGGTGTGGATATGCTTGTTTCCAAACAGTTTGGACTGATATTTTTATCGCCCTTGAAAAAGTTTTTCAAGGAGATCGTAATCAAAGAATTCTTCTTGATCGCAAAAATAATTTTGAAAAATTTTATAAGAAATCCTTAACCCATATTAGCTGGATTGCAGTATCCTTAATCACTGGATTTGGTTTTGTTTGCTATTTTAATGATGCCTATATCTTAAGCAAAAACATTCTTAATCTTCAAGCTAGCTTGACGCAGCTAGGCTGGATTTTAGGAATTGCTTTTATGACATATTTAATGGCTGGATTTGCTCGTGAACATGTCTGCACCTTTATGTGCCCCTATGCCCGCTTTCAGTCGGCCATGTTTGACAATAACACCCTAATAATTTCTTATGATGAAAAACGCGGAGAGCCAAGGCAGAAAGCACCAAAGGATGGAGATTTTAGCGGTCGAGGACATTGCATAGATTGCAAGCAATGTGTAGTGGTGTGCCCAGTTGGAATTGATATTCGTGATGGCCTACAGATGGAGTGCATCGCTTGTGGTTTATGCGTTGATGCTTGCGATTCTATTATGGACAAATTTAATTTACCCAAAGGATTGGTGCGCTATGATACCTTAGCCAATTTGGAGAATCCTAATAAAAAAAATAAATTTAATATTTTGCGACCAAGAACATTTTTTTACGCCGCAATTATTATCGCATCTTGCGCTGTAATGCTGAATTCCCTGATCTTTAAATCACCGATTGAAGTTAATATAATAGCTGATCGCAACCCTATTTATGTTAGAATGTCAGATGGATCAATTCGCAATGGCTACACCTTAAGAATCGTCAACAAGACCTACAGTGATAAATATTTTAAACTCCAATCCAATAATTTTAAGCAAGGTTTAATAAAGTCACAAAATAATGATTTGAATAATCTGCATGTTATGGCTGAGAAAGTTGCAAGCTTTAAAATATTTTTTAAATTAACACCGGACCTTCTTAATAAAATTACAGAAGATCGTATTTTAATTGATTTTGATTTAATTGATAAAAATACTGGTGAAGTTGAAAAAATATCTACTGTTTTTATTAAAGATTAATGATTAAATAATTTTCTTATAAATTTTAAAAATCAAACAAATGAAAATTCTTGTTACTGGCGCCCTCGGCCAAATTGGTTCTGAACTTACCCTAGCTCTTAAAGAGATTTATGGCGATGATAATGTGATAGCTTCAGATATTATCGACAACCCAAAAACCAACCTAACCCCTTATGAAAATCTAAATGTCTTAAAAAAAGATGAATTAGAGCAAGTTGTTAAAAAATATAATGTTGATGTTATTTATCACTTAGCTGCAATTCTTTCGGCTAATGGCGAGAAGCAGCATAATCTATGCTGGAATGTCAATATGTCTGGCTTGCACAATGTGCTAGAAGTAGCGCGCCAGAATAATCTAAAACAAGTTATATGCCCCAGCTCAATTGCTGTTTTTGGCCCAGAAACCCCAAAAGAAAACACTCCGCAACAAACTATCTTATTACCCAAAACAATGTATGGCTTAACCAAGGTTGCTGGCGAGCTGCTTTGTGAATATTATGTCAATAAATTTGGCTTAGATGTTCGCGGAGTAAGATATCCAGGACTCATCAGCCACAAAACTCTTCCTGGTGGTGGAACTACAGATTACGCTGTAGAAATTTTTTATGAAGCCATAAAACACAAACATTATAATTGCTTTTTAGAAAAAGACACAATCTTGCCTATGATGTATATTGATGATGCCATTCGTGGCACCATTGAATTAGCACAAACCGATATTTCTAAACTCAAAAATCATGCTGATTTTAATTTTGCTGGTATCAGCTTTTCTTGCGAAGAATTAGCAAATGAAATAAAAAATCATATTCCCGACTTTACCATAGAATATAATCCCGATTTTCGACAAAAAATCGCCAATTCTTGGCCTAAATCAATTGATGACACTGAGTCAAAACAACAATGGGATTGGAAAGCTCAATATGATTTGGCCAAAATGGCTAAGGAGATGATTGTTAATTTAGAGAATAAAATAAATAAATAACTTTTATGAAGCTAGTTTTTTTGCTGTTTTATTTTTATAGCAATCTATCTTTTGCTAATCCATATACTGCTTACCAAGACTCTTTATCTGAAGTTGGAGCAATGGATTCTGGATTCTTATTTACCATCACTCTATTTGTAACTATAATGCTATCAGTTTTTTACTGGAGAGATTGGAGATACACAAAACCTCTATTTATTATTTTCGTTATCAGCTCTTGGGTAGCATTGTTGTGTGCTGCATTAATGCACTTTTAACAGTTATTTTTTATTCACTTATGGCTCTCAACCCACTATAACTAAAAGCATTGCCATAAATAAATCTTTCATCATTTTTGACCAAGTCTTTTTGTAAAAAATATCTAGTGGCCTTAAGGATTGATGCAATTGATTCTTTACAATTGGCATTGGCGCTTGCCACCCTATATTCAACCCTTTTTTCATCTATGTTTTTGGCTTTAGCAATTCTAATTGCACAAGTGCGATTATCAATACCATAGCTTAATGTTGTTGGCGCCACATATTTTCCTCTTTTAAAAAGATCAATATTTAAAGCCTTATTAAACCTTTTCAAATCCTCCTTATTGGGCACTAAAATTGATAAGATTTCAGGAGTTTTATCTAATAGAGTTTGGCAGAATTTATGCAAAATTTCTTGATTTTTTAACTCATTAAAGCCCAGATCATTATGCAATGAAATGTTAAATTGCATGGAGTTAAAACAATCATTCAACAATGGTTGTGCTGCAAAGGAAGCTGTTAGATTTTGTTTGCTGGCTAAATCAAATATTAGAAATTTAATTTTTTCAATAAAGCTACAAAGCAATTCCAAATTCTCAGTGAAATCAGTTCTTATTTCAAGTTGAGAAGCACCCTGCTCTCTTGTAATATCGCAAAATAAAGAGATATTATTTTTAGCTAATAAATGATTAAAATTTACAATAAATATTTCAATTTCATCAATTCTCGCTGGCTGCAGACTTTTTTGAAGCAAAAAAAACTCTAGCTCACAGCCAATTTTTGGCATTAAAGAGCTAGAGTTAATAAAGCTTTTTTGAATTATACTTAAATCAGACAAATGGTTTTTATAGATTTCCCTCCAACCATTCTTTTAAAGCAGATTTTGGTGAAGATCCAACTTTAGTATCAACCACCTTGCCATCTTTGAATAAAATTAAAGTTGGTATACCCCTTACCATATGCTTTGATGGAACT
>DDCV01000100.1 GCA_002335845.1 Rickettsiales bacterium UBA1997
AGATTTCAAAGCCAATATTCACTATTTTATATCAAGATTAATATTTAAAATTCCAGTTTCTTTTAAAATAAACATAATTTTTAGTGCAAAAAGAGCAATTACAAAGCATAATTAAACAACAACAATTAGCCTCAAATCCCGCAAATTCTGCTTGGGTTTTTGCCTCTGCTGGCTCAGGAAAAACTAGAATTCTTATTGATAGATTGCTGCGTCTTTTGCTATCGGGAGTTTTGCCAAATAAAATTCTTTGCCTAACATTTACCAAAGCTGCTGCTAGCGAAATGCAAAATCGTATTCAAGAAAATCTATCACGCTGGGTAAAATTAAGTGACGATGATCTTAAGATGCAAATTAGTCAACTAAGCGGATATCAAGCCACTAATAAAGATCTTCAAAAAGCCCGAATTATATTTTTTGAAATAATTGACAGTGACAATAAAATCAAAATAATGACAATACACTCATTTTGTCAATCAATCCTCAAAATATTCCCTTTTGAAGCTGGAATTAGTCCTAATTTTGAAATATTGGAAGCCAATTCCAAAAAAATACTTATAAAAAAAGCTAGTGATATAGTTTTTAAAAAAATTAGCCAAAATCACTTGTTAAAAAATGATATTACCAACCTTTTTCAAGATCATAGCATAACAGAAGTTAGTGAAGCAATTGAGGATTTAATAAAAAACAAAGAGGATTTGGATATTTTATGTGAAAAATTTTTTGATATTAATAATATCATCAAGCAAATTTATAAAAATTGTGACATCTCAACAACAGAAAATTCTGCTGATATTTTAGCAGAATTTAAAAAGCAGATTATTGAAAACAAAGCTCCAATATTGCAAAATTATCTAAACGACTCCGAGATAGGTAAGGATAAAACGATTGTGAAGGCCATTAATGAATTTATAAAAGATAGTAGTCTTGTAAATTTTCATAATTATCAAAGCGCTTTTTTTAACGAAAAAAATATATCACGAAAACCGTCAAAAAATATTACAAAAAATGAAATATTGCAAAAAATATTTGATGAGCAGTGCAATCTAATTGAGTCATTTTTGGACAAGATAAATTCATTAAAAATATGTCAAAATAGCTCCACTATCTTACAGCTTACCAATGAAATACTTGGTAAATATAATCAATTAAAGCAAAAAGATGCGCTTCTAGATTATGAAGATCTAATAATTATCACTAACAAAATTCTACAAAATGAAAATTTTGCCTCCTGGATTAAGATGAAAATGGATAGCAGCTATGATCATATATTGGTTGATGAATCGCAAGATACTAATATTAAGCAATGGCAAATTATTAAATCTTTAAGTGAAGATTTTTTTTCAGGAATTGGCGCTTCCGCAAAATCTCGCAGCCTTTTTGTGGTTGGCGATGAAAAGCAATCGATCTATTCTTTTCAAGGTGCTGAATCAGATATTAGTAATAAAATTTATAATTATTACAATAATCAGTCCAATCATCTCAAAAAAATAAATCTTAATAACTCATTTCGCTCCAGCATAAATGTTTTAAAAGCTGTTGATGATATTTTTCAAAATCCCCAATATGGCTTAGCAATATCAAAAACCAACGAATATCAAAGCCACAATCCCATAAAAAATATCAAAGGCAATGTCGAGATTTGGCCACAAATCAACAACCCCGAAATAGAAAAAAATAATAAGGATTTTAGCTGGAAATCACCATCTTTCGAAGGCAGTAAAGAATTAGATGCCAAAGAAAAATTGGCCAAATATATTGCCTATAAAATAAAATTTGATATCGACTCATCAAAAATATTAGAAGGATCTAATCATGCTGTAAATTTTGGCGATTATATGATATTATTGCGTAATAAAACCAATAATTTTGATAAAATTCTAATAAATTATTTTAGAAAATTGGATATTCCATTTTCTAGCCAATCGCGCCTTAAATTTAGTGAATCCTTAGCTGTTCAAGATTTGTTAGCAATTGCAAAATTTATCACAACCCCATTTGACAATCTTAATCTTGCCGCCCTACTTAAATCGCCAATTTTTAACCTAAATGACGACACGCTATTCAAAATCATAAATCATAATAAAAAGCTAAATATCATCGATAATTTGGCAAATATGAAGGAATATAGTGAAATATACGAAAACCTTAATGACTTTAGTAGTCTAAGCAAAAATCTTAGCTCTTTTAATTTTTACTATAAAATACTCAATTACCAATATTTTAAAAACCTATACCTAAAATATTATGGGGCAGAGTTTAATGAGATTTCTAATAAATTTTTAAGTATCTTAGAAAATTTTTGTCAAAATAAATCACATCAATTACAAAAATTATTAGAGTTTATTAATAATGCAGATCCCGAAATTAGCCTCAAATCTCTTGATAAAAACAGCGTAAAAATTTTAACAATTCATTCTGCCAAAGGATTACAAGCACCTATTGTTTTTATTCCAGATTGTAGCTTCAACGGCAATAGACTCAAAAATGCCACAGAAATTATTTCATGGATAGATTTTGATGATAATAAGCTGCCAATTTGGTGCGGTAGAAAATCTTGGCAAAATAATATCATAAAAAATCATAGCCTAGATAAGATAAAAAAATCAAAAGAAGAATATTTAAGATTGCTTTATGTAGCCATGACAAGAGCTGAAAATGAGCTTTATATAGCTGGCTTTGGTAACGATAACGATCCACAATCTTGGTATCAAATAATAAAAAACTCTCTTCCAAGAGATAACTTTCAAGAAAATATCTATAAAGAACTTGATTCAAAAATAGAGAAAATACAGCAGGAAAATATCACCGAAAAAGAAAAAGTATCACAAAATACTAACATCAATCATAATTTTAAAAATCATTTAGAAAAACCAATAGAATCCAATCAAGATTTGGACAATCTAAATTTTAGTCAGATTAGAGGCATGCTACTTCATGAAATAATTGATTTTATTATAAAAAATATCAATTCATCAACAAATTGGCTTGAAGAAAAGAGTAAAATTATTATAAATCGCAATAATCTTTTATCTCAAGAAGAGCGCGATATTATAAGTCAAAAAATAAGTAATTTTCTAGCCTCTTCTTTTTACAAGAGTCTGCCGAGCTACAAAATAAATAGCGAAATTGAGCTGGCGATGAACGGTAAATTATACCGCGTTGATCTTATTATAGAAAATCAAAACCAAATACACATAATTGATTATAAATCAGATCAAAAAATTACCTCAATAATCCCGCAAAAATACCAACTACAATTGCAAAATTATAAAAAAATCATAGAAAAAATAAACCCAAATAAAAAAGTAATTTGCTCCATATTTTGGCTAGAAAACATGACTTTAACCCAGATCCGTCAA
>DDCV01000049.1:0-2775 GCA_002335845.1 Rickettsiales bacterium UBA1997
GGTATAGAAAGTCTAGGTTATTGGGTACCTGTCAAGCCAACCCAATAAATCCAAGACGAGGTAGAGAAAACTATAAAAACTCCCAAAAATAAAAATATTAACCTAACTCCATTTGATATAGAGTCAGAGGCAACTAAAGATGCTATTGTTAGAGATATAATAAACCAAATGAACAGCAAGTCTTTTACATATTTGTTTAAAAACATTCTACAAAATTATAAATTTTTAATCATTCTGCGAGCTATTGCTTGTTAAACAACCACTCGCCTCAATAACTCCAAAACAGCATCTAGCTCATCATTTTTAAGAGATGATATTTTATCGATAATTTTCTCTTTATTTTTGCTGCTATCTTCAATTTCTTTGAATATTAAAGAAGGCGTGATATCTAGCTCTATGATTAATTTATAAAGATTATAAACCTGCAAATTCCCAACCACCCCTCGCTCAAGGCAAGAAAGCGTGCTATAAGCAATATCGCAATTATGGGCTAGCTCTTCTATTGATAAAGCCTTTGATTTTCTAGCTTCTCTTATGATTAGGCCAAGTTTTTTAATAAAATCTTCTTTATTAAGCATTATTATTATGTTTGATTAAACGCTTAATATTATATAATAAATCAATTATTAAGTTGAAATATTGTCTATTAAATATTGCTATATTGTTTATCATATAAACTAATATAATTAAAGCGATGGATAATCAACTTGACCAAAAACTTTTGCAAGTAAAAGCTCTTGCTGGTTCAATTGCTCACGAAGTTAGAAAACCCTTAGCAAATATTAAGCAACCTTGTGAATTGGTAAAAGATAGCTTAAATGAAGCTATAAATTGTTTGGTTTTAGTTTATAATTCGGCTAATCGTGGCGTGATGATTTGCGAGGTGATTTTAGCCAATATTAGGCAAGAAAAAATTGATAACTCCAAATTTGTTGAGCTTTCTATGGCCAATATTATTGAAATGGTTATGAGTGAATTTGCCTTTGGCTTAAAGCAAGACAAAGAGTTGATAAATCTTGATTTGAAAAATGATTTTAAATTTAAGGGCGATGAAACTTTGATGATTTTTGTTTTATTTAACCTACTTAAAAACTCGCTTTATTACAAGGCTAAAATTGATATTTGGCTAGAAACAAGCAATCAAGCTAACTTTCTTCATTTTAAAGATTATGGCACTGGCATAGAGCAAGATAAGATTAATCATATTTTTGATGATTTCTTTACTTCAGATAAAAAAGGCGGCACTGGCCTTGGCTTGCCATTTTGTAAAAAAGTGATTTTGGCCTTTGGCGGTGATATTTCTTGTAAATCTATTGAGGGCGAATTTACGGAATTTGTTTTGAGTTTTAAAAATAAATGATTTATTCATACAATAGACTTTGCCTTTACTTAAGATTCTTTAATTTTTGAAGTTAAAAATCATTTAAGGAGCATAATTGGGGCAAATTATGTTTTATTATTTTATAATATATTGCTATATAAGGCTTTAGACCTTATGGTGTGGATTCTGCCTTCCATCACTTCTTGTAAATTATAATTAATCTCAATATCTCGCAATTTAATGCCTCAAGGTAAATTCCAACTTCACTCTAAATTTTCTCCAGCCGGCGATCAGCCGCAAGCAATAAAAAGTCTGGTTCAAGGCATTAAAGATAAGCAGCAAAATCAAACTCTTCTTGGCATAACAGGCTCTGGAAAAACATTTACCATGGCCAATATTATTGAGCAAACTCAGCGCCCAACCTTAATTATGGCTCACAACAAAACTTTGGCTGCGCAAATTTATGGCGAGATGAAAGAATTTTTCCCTAAAAATAATATTGGCTATTTTGTCTCATTTTATGATTATTATCAGCCCGAGGCCTATGTACCAAGAACAGACACTTATATCGAAAAAGATAGCTCAATTAACGAGCAAATTGATCGCCTCAGACATATGGCAACCAGATCATTATTTGAAAGCCGAGATTCTATAGTTGTGGCCTCAATCTCTTGTATTTATGGTATTGGTTCACCAGAATTTTACTCAAAAATGGTTTTGCGCCTAAAAAAGGGTGAGCAAATTAATCAGCAAAAACTACTACTGCGCTTGGTTGATCTGCAATATGAAAGAAATGACATTAATTTTGAAAGAGGTTGTTTTCGTGTTCGCGGCGATTCGATCGATGTTTTTGCTTCGCATCAAGAGGACAGGGCTTGGAAAATAAGCTTTTTTGGCGATGAGATTGAAGAAATAATGGAGTTCGATCCGCTTTTAGGTGAATTTTTTGAAAATATTGAAGAAATTGCCATTTATCCATCTTCACATTATGTCACTCCTAAGGAAAATCTAAAATCTGCAGTCGTAAATATTAGAAATGACTTAAGAAATCACTTAGAGATTTTAGAAGCTAACAAAAGAATTGTCGAAGCGCAAAGGTTAAATCAGCGCACCACCTATGACATGGAAATGATTCAAGCCACTGGAACTTGTAAAGGTATTGAGAATTATTCACGCTATCTAACCAATAGACCTGCTGGCGCTCCGCCACCAACATTATTTGAATATTTGCCCAAAGATGCTCTGCTTTTTGTTGATGAAAGTCACGCTTCAATACCGCAGGTTAACGGCATGTATAAAGGAGATTTTGCTAGAAAATCAAACTTGATTGAGTATGGTTTTCGCTTGCCTAGCGCCCTTGATAATCGACCATTAAAATTTGAAGAGTGGGAGAAATTTAAGCCGCAAACTATCTATGTTTCAGCAACTCCTAACAAATATGAAGTTGAAAAATC
>DDCV01000049.1:2792-19555 GCA_002335845.1 Rickettsiales bacterium UBA1997
CCTATTAAAAATCAAGTTAAAGATCTTTTAGAAGAGGTAAAAAAAACTACCGAAAAAGGTTTTCGCACTCTTGTTACAACTCTCACCAAAAAAATGGCTGAAGATTTATGTGATTATTTCAATGACGCTGGCATCAAAGTGGTTTATATACATTCAGATGTCGATACTTTGGATCGCATAGAAATCATACAAAATCTGCGCTTGGGTAAATATGATTGCTTGATTGGAGTCAATCTGTTGCGAGAAGGCTTGGATATTCCTGAATGTGCTCTTGTGGCAATTTTGGATGCAGATAAGGAAGGCTTTCTTCGTAATGAAACTTCTTTAATTCAAACCATAGGCCGTGCCGCTAGAAATTCTGAAAGCAAGGTCATTTTATATGCTGATAAGGAAACTAAATCAATCAAGGCTGCTATTTATGAAAATAATCGCCGCCGCGATATTCAAATAACGCATAATAAAAAGCATAATATCACACCAAAAACAACCTATAAAAAAATTGGCTCCGCTCTTGAGAATCTCTATAAAAAAAGTAATAAGGGGGAAGAAAAAAAGAAAATTCCAGATGATAAAGAAATAGTTTTAATGAAAAAAGAAATGCTAGAAGCAGCTACTGATTTAAATTTTGAAAAAGCAGCAAAGCTAAGAGATGAGTTGCATAATATAGAAAAAATGCGATTAATGCAATAGTTCCAACGCCATCTTAATCTCAAAACTAATTACACCAAATCTCATCTTTGGAAGATATTTTTGTCAGTTGATAAAAAAGTGAAATTCGTATATCATACAAAAGACCTTTGCGTAAGTGAAGTAGTTTGATTTTTGAGATAGTTTTTAGATAAAATTAGCCAAAAAGCAGGCTGCTTTACTTATAATTTCAGTTGTGCAAAGGTCTTTACAATAACAAAAAGGAAATAATGCCAAAATCCTACTGTAGATAATTGAGAGTTAGCCCTTATTAATATTTTTTAAACAAATTAATATAATGAATTATGCCAGGCGAAAATAATACAGTCGCACCATCAGGCGAAACCCAAGAAAGCGAGGTTCAGTCAGGGCAAGGATCGACTTCAGAAGGAGAAAATAAAGATGGAAAAGGGGGAGGTGAAGATAAAAAAAATAAGAAAGAAAAAGGGAAAGATGGCGATGATCAGCAAAATTCCGGATCTTCGGGTGAGTTACAAATGGCTGGTGCAGCAATTGGTAAGGCCTTAGGCCGCTGGCGTTGGATTTGTCATAGGGGCCTTGTTTAGCATTTTCAGTTTTACTTTTGGTGCTTCGGGGCAAAAGATTATCTTGGTTCGCAAAAAGATGGCAAATCACCTCCGCCCTCAAGAGTAGGAGAGGGGCGCTGAAGTTAAAAAATTATAAATTGAAGGCAGTATAAAAAGGCCTTTGTACAACTGAGGTTACAAGTGGAGCAGGTTAATTTATTATCAAAATATGAGTTTATTGTAACAAAAAATTTCTTAATTTTATCTAAAACTATCTCAAAAATAAAACTCCTTCACTTGCGCAAAGGTCTTTTAAAAAATGGAATTGGTAATTCCAACTCCAATCTGTAGCAAATCTAAAGTCTTGAGTTGGATTAACCATAATTAGAAACCATACTTAATTCCCGTTAAAAAGGCCAATGGCTTGCCTGGACGCGCACGATCTGGGCTACGAGCTGCTATATATGTTTCATTAAAGACATTATCAATATTTAAGAATAATCGAGTATTTTTATAAATCTCAATCTCACTTGCTAAATCAAGAACGAAATGATTGTGAATTTTTTCATTATCACTTACCGGACCAGATCCCGCTCGGCTACGCATTTGTCCCATATATTTGCCATTAGCATGCATCTCCCACTTTGGCGCCACAAGACCTAAGCCAAGGAAAAATTGATTTTTAGCGATATATGGCAATTGATCACCTTTTGTAATATCGCCCCACTTATCAAAATTACTTTTAAAGCTATTTTTAAATCTAGCATCGGTGTAGGTATAATTAAAGGTTAGTGGTAATTGATATTTTTCAATATTAAAAAATTCTGCAGTATCATAACTTAAGGCAAATTCAACACCTCTCACATCAACTTCCCCAGCGTTAAATTGGTCGCCATCATCGCAATTGGTGCCTCCTGATGAGTTGGTACACTCCACTAAAAGATTTGAGTAATCATTAAAAAAACCAGTTATTGATGATTTTAAAGAATCTTTATTAAAACGAAAACCAAGCTCGTAATTTACGCTTTTTTCCTCTTCCTTATTATCCGTACCCGGCGTTGGTGGGGCAAATCCTTTATGCACACCAGCAAAAGTTGCTAAATTATCATCAATTTGATAGATTGAGCTAATACCTGGCACAAAAACATCGAAATCATTTTTGTTACTCTTAGAAGCGTCAGCATTGTCAATGCGCTCTAAGCTGATATTTTCATAGCGCAAACCGGGGGTAACGGTTAGTTTCTTATATTTAATATCATTGCTAACAAAAAGAGCCGTGGCTTTGGAATTAAGTTCACGGTCTCCAGCGCCGCCATCTTGACCTTGCGCACTTAAGTTCATAGTGCCATTTACTAAATTATAAGTATCATCTCTTTGAAAGCGATCTTCTTGATCTTCATGATATCTGGCACTTAGTTTTAGCTTATGATCTAGCTCGCCAGTTTTAAAATCTGTAACCATCAATGATTGCACCCCTTGCGAATAATAATCACGATTATTGGCGCGAACTGTTAGCCCATTTTGATTAAGGCTGCTTGTATGCAGCTTATACCAATTTCGTGAAAAATCATTGCGATATATTGTAGTGGTAAGATCGAAATCATCAAAGTCAGCAAAATGTCTTAATTGATATTGTTGATGATTGTTGTCCATATTATCGAGCTGAGTTGCAGCATAGCGACGATTGGGATTATTCCAAAAATCTGCATCATCAAGACCCATATAGGTTTCATTAGATTCTTCTTGAGTATATCCTAATTTTAACTCGATTGACTGATAAATATCGGCTGTATCTTCGGTTTCATATTTAAGTTTGGCCATAACATCTTGAATTGAATAGCCAGTATCACCACCAACGGCATCAATTTTCTTAAAACCTTTGGATTTTTCATGCGACATATCAACTAAATAGCTAAAATTATCAACCTTATCGCCATAGCGTAAATTCAAAATATTTGTATCAAAGCTGCCATAGCCTATTGTGGCGCCAAAAGTTTTTTTATCAGGAGTTTGCGCTGAAATTAAATTAACCGCACCACTTGTGGTTCTAGGGCCAAATTCAATAGTTGATGAGCCTTTTCTCACTTCAACTGCTTCCATGCGACCAATTCTTGGGAAATAGTAAGCCGAAGGCGCAGAATAAGGTGCTGGAGCAATTAAAACGCCGTCCTCCATCAATGTAATATCTGCGCTTCTATCAGATCTGCCACCTCTAAGGCCTATATTTGGCCTTAAGCCAAAGCCATCCTCCTCTTGAATATTTACCCCAGGAACTTGCTTTAAAACACGATTTATATCCTTGTAAGAATAATTATCCAAAGTTTCTTTATCGATAAAATGAGCTGATCCAGCAATATTTTGAGCATTTTCATTACTGCCAACTACCGTTACCCTTTCCATAACCACTTTGTCATAGTCTTTTTTCTGCTCATCTTGAGAAAGGGCGGGAGAGCTATAAAACAAGGATCCGCTAATTGTCATGGCAGTAAAGAATTTTAGCGATTTTTGTAAATTCATATCAAAATGTATTTTTAGTTGAAAAATGATTTTATTAAAATATCATGATAATGATTTTCATTATCTTTAATAATTGGTGAGGCAATTTATTATATTTGTTTTTTTATCGGTCAAGAAAAAATGATAATGATTTTCATTATCATTTAAATTTTACAAAAATTGTTAGCAACATATTCAATATACAATATAAATAATTTATTCAGTAATCGCCTTTTTATCGGGCTTGTAGCTGCTATAGCTATGCATATTGCAATCTTGTTTAGCTATCTAAACGCATCATCTAATGATAAAATAGCGGCAAATTTTGTCGGTAGCTCAATTTCTATAAATATCTCTAGCTTCAATAAACCAACAAATACCAAAAAAACAAAATCAAATAAAAAAGCCGATATAACAAAAAACAATATCATAAAAGAAAATATTACCGATAAGAAGCTATCTTTTACCAAGGATCATGTAAGCGAGAATCTTAAAAAAGATTTAGAACAAGATAAGCTTCAAGATAATCAATCTGATAATGATATATTAGTATCTACAACTTTTTCAACAAAAGGCCATCGTCAATTACCGCAATATCCAAAGCGCGCCTTAAAGCTCAAGCAAGAAGGTGTTATACATCTAAGAATATTACTCTCAGAAACTGGGGCTAGTGAAAAAATAGAATTTGCTAAGAAGTCAATTTATCCGCTACTTAATCAAGCGGCGATTAATGCCGTCAAAAAATGGAGTTTCAATCCAATGATAATCGACGGCAAGCCCGTTAAAAGCTGGATCGAAGTACCAATTGAATTTAAAATTGGTTAATATCCAATTCGCCGTTTGCAATGCTTTTTAAATATTTATTTTAGTTTATTCGATATGCAATTTATTGAAA
This sequence comes from Rickettsiales bacterium UBA1997, assembly GCA_002335845.1. The sequence continues at coordinate 7,398 of DDCV01000049.1, forward strand.
ATATTGGTTTTTTATTTTATCCATTATGCCTGTTTTCTATATTAGCGATGACAATTATTGCAGAAAGGGTAATTTTTTTTACAAGATTAAAAAAGCCAAAGCAAAGTTTGTTTTTCAATGATTTATTGACAATATTGCAAAAAAACAAATCTCTTGATAAGGATTTGCGCGATGAAGTCATAACTTTTAAATTATTAAATATTAAAGAAGAGCTAGAATATGGTATAAATTCTTTGCGCATAATCGCTGTCTTGAGCCCCATGATCGGCTTGCTTGGTACCGTTATTGGCATGATTAAGGCTTTTAAAATTATCTCCTTACAAAATTCACCCGTTGTTCCAGCAATGATTGCTGATGGCTTATGGAACGCCATGTTAACAACGGCTTATGGCCTTATCATTTCTATTCCAGCTCTATTTTTAACATTTATATTCTTAAGAATAAGTGAGAAATATCTTGGCGAATTGCAAAGATTGGTTAATTTAGAATCTTTTAAATTATCAAAAGTGAAGCTTGATGATTGATATCAACGCCAATAGGCGTAAAAATATTTTTAGCGATCTAGCCCCAGATCTAACGCCACTACTAGATGTAGTTTTTATGCTGATAGTATTTTTGATATTAAGTATCAATTCAGCTTTATATTCTCTTGAAGTTAGCCTGCCAAAAGATAAAGAAAATGTCAGTAAGGCAGTTTTGGATAAGGAAAAAATCGCGGTTTATTTGTTGCCCGAAGAGAAAGGCTGGAAAATAGATAAAAAACATTATGGTCTGGAAGAAGATTTTCGTCAAAATCTCACAAATCTAGCAAAAGATAAGCCTCAACTTAAAATAATCATAATTTCTGATAAAAAAGCTTCGGTTGCTAAGTTAATAAACCTTCTAACTTTATTAGAAAAACTTAAAATTGAAAAAACTAATATAGCAGTTGAGAAAAATTAAAGATATATTTGGGCGCTATCTACCATATTTCAAAATATCTTTGGGCAAAATTATAAATTTCCTCCGGTAACTATAGTACAATATTTTTTTTGCTGTTCTTTTTTATTATTCTGCAAAAAAATCTCTACCCCTGCGATTGATAATGCTGCTGTAGCCTCAATTGGCTGATTCAATTCTTGCTCTAGCTCATCGCGCCAGAATTTAATTCTATTCTCTTCTATTTCGATAATTCCCGCGATTTTCTTTAGATATTCAAAGCATCGCTTGGAAATCGATAGAGTTCTGGCGCCGTCAGCAATAGTTAACGGAGATTTTTGGAATGAGAATATTTTATTTTGCTTTACTGAGATTGAGGCATCATTTGCAGCTTTTGGCTCGCAGGCATAAATTTTTGTTGAGGGTGACATACCTTGTTGCGCCAAATAGCATCCTGCAACTAATCCTCCACCACCGCAAGGAATAAAAATTGCCGATAAATTATCCAGCTCTTCAAAAATCTCAACGGCACAAGTTGCCTGACCTAAAATCACATCATTATTGTTGGAAGGGTGAATAAAAAAATATCCCTCTTCTTGTTTTTCTTCCGCCAATTTATTTGCTTTTACTCTTTCTTGGCAAATTATCACCTCAGCTTCAAGGGACTTTACTTTATCTATTTTATAAGAAGATACATTGCTTGCCATATAAACTAACAACTCAATACCAAAATTTTTAGCAATATAAGCCACAGCATGGGCATGATTTCCTGAGCTTTGTACTACAATTTTTTGTGGCATATTGCCATGAGTATTTTGATATTGTAGAATTGCATTAAAAGCACCCCTAGCTTTAAAAGAATGGGTAAGCTGATGATTTTCCATCTTGAAGAAAATATCAGCATTAAGAATTTTATTAATCTTATCGCTAGAAAGAATTGGGGTTTTTACAATATGATTCTTAATTCTACGGTGCGCTTGCAAAACATCATCAAAACCCAAACTTGCTATATTTTTAGCAAACATTTGGTTTAATTAATTTTCAATTTCAAACAAGGCATCAATTTCAACGGCAACACCAAAAGGTAAAGACCCAGAGCCAACAGCAGCTCTTGAGTGTTTGCCAGCGTCACCAAAAATCTCAGCAATTAGATCAGAAGCTCCGTTTGCCACTTGCGGATGATCTTTAAAATTAGCATCGCCATTGATAAAAATACCTAACTTGATGCATCTTGTAACTCGATCTAAATCACCATCACAGGCTGATTTTAGCTGTGATAAAATATTTATGGCGCATAATCTTGCTGCTTTGCTGGCATCTTCAGTCGATATTTCCGACCCAACCTTGCCAATATATTGTAATTTTCCTTCAAACAAGGGAAGTTGTCCTGAAATTGACACTAAACTTCCTGATTTCACAAAGCCAACATAGTTAGCCACTGGGGCAGCTGGGGTTGGTAATTCAATTTTAAGAGACTCAATTTTTTTAAGATATTTAGACATTTTAATAATTTTAATAATTTTGTAATATTTATATAATTTTTTAAATAAATTAAAAACATAGATTAATAATTAATACCAAAACCCTTAGAGGTTTTTGTCTTTTATTTATATTTATAATCTAATAGAAAATTTTTGACTAAGATATTCATCTATAGATTGCCTTTCATTATCTTTTAAAGCGCGATCAAAAATTATTATCTCAGCAATCTGTCCGTTCATGTTTTCATTAAGGTTATCTCCTTTTCTACCAATATAATTTGGGCTTTGCTCTGAGTTTCTAGAAATGCTTAATGGTCCCGCAATTAAATTGCTATTTACATACGCCGAAACCTGTGATCCGTTATAAATATGGGTTATAATATTATAACTATCTTCATTATCAAAATTAACTCTTTTAATTGATATCCATGGCTCAGATGCATTATGGCCATAATTATAAAAACTATCATCATCTCCTGAAGTAGAAAATCTAAAAGTATTCTGGGAATTTGCAGACAAACCTGAAGCCAAGACAACACAAACGCATGGATTATTAACTTTTGCTACAATAAAAATTGAGTAAGAAGCATTACCACTAGGAACCGTGCCATTAGGTAAAGTAAAATAACTTGATCCATTAAAATCAACAACTGGAAGCCCTAGATTTTCATCAATAACATATTGCGGAGTGCCAGTAGCTGAAATTGTGTGTTTTTTTGAGGTTGATTGCGGATTGATATCGCGCCAGGATGACAAGATGCTTCCATTTTGCGTCTCATCTTCTAGAAAGCTACTTCCTGAAGATGCTTCATACCAAGCAACTAAATCTTTTGTAGAGGAAACTATAGAATTGTTGGTAATATTTTTAGCAGAAACCAGCTTAATATTTGCGTATAAATCTCTTCCCTTTATTACAGCGCTAACTAAAATACCAATAATCAATATTACAATTGATAATTCAATCAAAGAGAAGGCTCTGTTAAATTTTATTTGTTTCATAAATTAAAAATTGATTAATAACTAATCTATATTCACAAGCTCTTTTTCTTTATTGTAGCGAATAACTACAATGCCTGAGCCTCCAGGTCTACCTTTACTAGAATTGCCTTTAACGCCACCGCCATTTCCAGTATTTGGTGCCCCATCCTCATTACAAGCTGACCCACCAGCTGCTTTTCCCCCGCATACTCCGCCGTAATAAGTATACATACCCGGTGCACCAGCGGCATACCAAACATTTGTACCAGTTATATCAGACTGTTTGCCATTGCCACCTCTGCCACCGCTTGATGAGCCACCTTTGCCACCAGATCCCCCGGCGCCACCACCGCCACCAGATGACCATCCATTATTTTGACCGGCACCACCTGTATAGCCTTGTCCAGTCGTACCATTGTTAGGAGTGGACTTGGAACCTGCGCGCCCATTACCACCCCCTGAGCCTCCTGTTCCACCATTAAGCCCTCCTCCCGAAGTTGCACCACTTCCACCTCGTCCGCCACCAATCGCTACTAATGAGTTAAAAGAGGAATCTTGACCTTTAGAATAAGGTGAGCCACCTCTACCAACAATAATAGGATAACTTCCTGGAATTATTAAATCTATACCACTTAAAAAACCACCCCCACCACCACCGCCAGTAGTTTTGTTGCCACCACCACCACCACCACCTGCAACAATCAAATACTCAACCTCAATATCCCTGCTACACGCTAAAGTATCATCTGTAGTAAAAATATGGATAATTTTTCCTTCTACGGAAGAGCCATCAATAGCTCCACCTTCACAGGCCGGTGTCATATCCGCCATATATTTTCCTCCAGCTTGCCAAACACTACCCACTACTCTTTCAAACATAGAATTGGCTTTAACTAAGGCTGCAATCACAACTGCACCAACTACAATTGTGATTGCTAACTCTATAATGGAGAAGGCTGCGATTGGTTTATTTCGATTTTGCATAGCTTAAATTTTATCAATTTTTATTAATTCCTAATTTATTAAATAATTCTTGATCCTTAATGGCTTCGGGATTTTTTGTAGTTAGTAATTTTTCGCCATAAAAAATTGAATTAGCGCCAGCTAAAAAACATAAAGCTTGAGTTTGTTCATTCATTTCTTCTCTTCCAGCTGAAAGTCGCACTGCAGAGCTTGGCATCATAATGCGAGCTACGGCGATTGTGCGTACAAAATCGAATTGATCAAGATCTTCAACATTTTCTAGTGGAGTTCCTTTAACTTTAATTAACATATTTATTGGCACTGATTCTGGATGTTTAGGTAAATTGGCTAATATAATCAACATTTTAGCACGATCTTGCATAGATTCGCCCATACCAACAATGCCACCAGAACAAACATTTAAGCCGGAATCACGAACATTTTTTAAAGTTTCTAATCGATCTTGAAAATTGCGAGTCGAGATAATTTCTGAGTAAAATTCTTCTGAAGAATCGATATTATGATTATAATAATCTAGCCCAGCTTCTTTTAATTTTTCACTTTGCGCTTTAGTCAACATCCCCAAAGTCATGCAAGTTTCAAGGCCAGTTTTTTGAACTTCTTTAACGATTTCGCAGATATTGTCAACGTCGCGATCATGCAAATTGCGCCACGCCGCACCCATGCAAAATCTTGAGGCGCCACTTTTTTTAGCATTTTTTGCAGCTTCAAGAATTTTATTCATCTCGAGCAGGGATTCTTTCTCAAGACCAGTATTATAGTGCGCCGATTGTGGGCAATATTTACAATTTTCTGGACAAGATCCGGTTTTGATGCTTAAGAGCGTGCTGATTTGAACCTTGTTTGGATCGTGAAAGGTGCGATGAATTTCAGCCGCCTTAAAAACCAGATCATTAAAGGGTAGGGTAAAAAGCTGCTCTATTTCTGATAATTGCCAGTCGTGACGCTGATCTAGATCTTGAGCAATATTTTGCAATTTTTCACCTGAATTTTTGACTTGTTTCATTTTTGATTAATTATTCTTTCCAAGCTATATGAACCTTAAATAACTCTCCCATTTCTTCCGCATTAATCAAGCGATTAATTGCTCTTTTTACGTCAAGTGCATTTGAATCATTTTGTTTTAATATCTGTTTTTCTCTTGTCACTATTCCCAAGCTTAACAAAAACTCTTTTTGAGTTACCAGCGAGCTATTAAGCTGGTTGTTATTTGCAATATTATCTAGCATAGAAAAATTAACATGAGCCGTTATATCGCATCCATCTTTTTCTTGTAAAATATCTTTAAATTTTACCTTTTTATGATTATTTATAGATTGTAAGCTGTTAGCAAATTCATTGATAATATATCCATAATCGATATTGATAGCTATTCCACCAAACTTATTAATTGCCAAAAAAAGCTCATGGGCAAATTTATCAGCATCTTTACTAAATTCAAAAATAGCTGAAATCGGCGCTTTTTTAGATTCAATAAAACCTATTTTGTCAATAATAAATTGATTAATATCGGGGTTAAAATTAGCTAGCTTAAAATTGATTTGTTGCTGCTCAATTGCAATCAATCTTTGGCACCAACCAATATCAGTTTTAACATATTGATCAATGGCAAAGCAGTCAAAAAGCTCGTTTGAGATAAATAATATTTCAGAGTCTTGAGATCTACTTTGTATAAAATCTTGAAAATATTTGTGCCAAGTGATATTAAAATATTTTAATTTATCTTTTTGTAACTCCTCTAGAGCGGGGCTAGTTTCAATAATATTAAAATCTGTTTTTTTTATAAAATCTTGAGCCAATCCAACTTTTTTCTCTGCTAATTTATAAATGGTTGCTAAAATATCAAAAAACAAGCTGCCAGTTCCTGCGCCCATTTCGACAAATGAAATTTTGCTTTTATCAGAAGTAATTTGCACCAAATAAAGAGCTATTAACTCACCAAAAATGGAGCTAATTTCTGGAGAAGTTATAAAATCTTTATCTTTGCCAATTGGGTTTTTATTGCTATAATAGCCGCAATCAGGGTCAAAAAGATACTTTTTAATGAATTTAGAAAGCTCTATCATCAACAATTTCTAGAAAGTTTTTTAGCAGCTGCAAGCCGTGTAAGCCACTTTTTTCAGGATGAAATTGAACGCCAAAAACATTATCTTTGGCAATAATTGCTGGTATTTTTATATCATAATCTACTTCAGCAATTACATTTGCAGTATATTTTGCTGCAAAAAAATAGGAATTGGCAAAGTAAAAATGTGTTTTGTCTTTGATGCTCTTAATCAAGACTGAGTCAGAGTTGATACTGATATCATTCCAGCCCATATGCGGAACTTTTAAATTTTTATTGCAAGTAATTTTTTTAATTTCGCCCTCAATAAAATTAAGACCTTCATGTTTCCCATTTTCAAAGCCAAAACTAGCTAAAACCTGCATGCCCACACAAACTCCTAAAAGTGGCTTTTTATTAACCAAAACCTGTTCTTTGAGTTCATAAATTAAGCCGTCAACTTTTTTTAAACCATGCATGCAATCGGCAAAAGATCCAACTCCAGGCAGAATTAGTAAATCAGCAGCTTTAATTTCAGAAATTTTATGAGAAATTGATATTTTGTGTGCTTTTTTTATCTGTTGAAAAGCATTAAAAACAGAAGCAACATTTCCAGATTCATAGTCGATTATAACTATTTTCAAAGAATTTTGCATGAATTATTTGGGTTTAATTAGGCTAGTTTTTTCTTGAAAATCTTTATCAATTTATGAATTGATTTATCGGAGTGCTTTGGGTCGAGAAAATCATCGTCAAAATTTTTGTTATTTTTGAAATGGCTTTCCTTATATTGTTCTTTGGTGGTAAAAATAGCTTCATCTCTATTTTTAGATATTACTAGGTTAAGAAATTCATAACCTTTGTTCTGCAAATGCTGTTCATACCAATAGTTGGCGTTTAGGGCGATAATAAAGGCAAAAAATATTTCGAACAATATTTTATCGCTTGCCGAAAGAAGAGGAATAAAGCCTAAGATAGCTATTGCTACAACAAGAGCAACAAGCTCTCGCCACATTTTTTGGTATAAAAACCACAATGGCCAAAAAATAAAAGCTGCAAAAGAAAATCCCTCCTTCACGATAATCAAATCATCTATTTTGCCTTTGCTGTTTTTCTTTATATAAGCATTATAAAGCTTCATAGATGATTGATTAATTATAAATGCTAATACTTATTTAGTTTCGGACTTTATTTTGGATTGATCTTCAAGAGATTTTTTAACTTTATCAACAATTTGCTTAAAGGAATCTGGCTCTCTTACGGCCAAATCTGACAAGACCTTGCGATCAATATCGATGTGAGCTATTTTTAATCCAAAAATAAATCTTGAATAAATTAAACCCTGCTCCCTTACAGCGGCGTTAATTCTTTGCACCCAAAGTTTTCGGAAGTCTCTTTTTCTATTTTTGCGATCACGATAGGCATATTGTAAAGCCTTTTCAACTCTTTGAATGGCAATACGGAAACAATTTTTAGAACGACCTCTATAGCCTTTGGCCATCTTGAGGATCTTCTTGTGACGCGCTTTTTTTGTTACAGCTTTTTTAACTCTACTCATTTTTAAAAATCAAAATTAGGATTAATCTTATCTAGTTTACTATGCGACTAGCTATTTTAGTTAGTTGCTATAAGGCATTTGGAATTTTAATACATTAGCTGCAAAGCTATCTTCCATAATTGCTCCTTTACGTAGATTTCTGATTCTTTTTTGACTTTTGCGACCAAGATTATGTCTTTTTCCAGCCTGCTTGAACTTGACTTTGCCTGAGGCAGTAACTTTGAACCTCTTTTTGGCACTACTATTTGTTTTAATCTTTGGCATAATAAATAACTTCCAAAATATAGGTAGCTAGCGGACGCTTGCTTTTAAAAAACCCATAAATTTACATTTCACTAATCAATTATTTAGAGCCAGAACTTACTTTGTGAGTTACAAAGCTAAGGACGAATTCATCATAAAGCTATTGGAATAAATCTTAAAAAATCTAAAAATAACTCAATAATGAATGGTGGGATTGGTAGGAATCGAACCTACGACCAAGACGTTATGAGCATCCTGCTCTAACCGCTGAGCTACAATCCCAACTAAATAATTAAAAAAGATGACAAAATAGTAAAAATATTTTAGTTTTTTGCAAGTATAATTTTATCGAATTATGCCATTATTAACACGTTCACAAACTATGTTAATTTTGACAAAGAGAATTTTCTTTTATTTTTTGCTTTTCAAAGCCAAAGTAGCTAGCAGTGCTATGACTTTTCAAAACAAATCTAAAAGTAAATTCTCTTTGTCAAAATTAACATAGTTTGTGAACGTGTTAATAACCAACTCATAAGTTAATATATCTAAATCAGATACAAATATTGCATTATAAAAACTTAGAAATATTGTCTTGAAGCTCTTTTGTTATTATGGATGGGTGGCCGAGTGGTTTAAGGCAGCAGTCTTGAAAACTGCCGTGCGTTCACGCGTACCGTGAGTTCGAATCTCACCCCATCCGCCATGCCATCTAGAGCCTAGAGCCATAAGGCTTGAATCCACTTTCAAAAAATCTGACCGCTTTTCAACAAACTATCTCCAAATCCTCTCTACACGCTCCAGCACTAGCTCAATCACGCGTACCGAAAAGTTCGAAAAAAAGCGCTAGGCAAGTGATACCCTTTGCAAACTTTTTTACCAATTAGAGACTAAAAAAATTCGGCTAATTCAGAGCATCTTCTGTCTCCGCTTCTCCATTTCACGTTCACCTTTTTATTCATAATATGCTTGCCCTAAAAGAATTGGACATAATTGGACATCTTCTTGTTTGATCTGATTAGAAAATAATATATTGCAAACTATAAGGTTATACTTTATGGTTTAGCAGTTATTAAAACTATAAGGTAAAAAATGGACTACAAAAAACTAACCGAAAAAAAGAAAATACTAGATAAACATAGGCCTTTCGATGCTGCTCTGGTAAAGAATTTGGAAGAATGGTTCAAGATTGAGTTAACTTACACCAGTAACGCAATTGAAGGAAATACTTTAACGCGCGCTGAAACTGCTTTGGTCGTAGAAAAAGGTTTAACCATTGGCGGTAAATCAATTACAGAACATCTTGAAGCAACAAATCACGCGGCAGCTTTGGATTTAATCAAAGAACAAATCAAGCACAAACCATCAGACCTCAAAGAAAAAGATATTCTCAAAATTCACGAAATAATTTTAGATAGAATAGATCGTGAAAATGCCGGAATTTATCGCCGCGTTCCAGTCCGCATTTCTGGTTCTGCAGTTGCTTTACCAAACCCAAGAAAAGTGCAAGAATTGATGGATGAGTTTTTTGTTTGGATAAAAAAAGAAGATAAAATGCACGCTGTTGAACTTGCTGCCGAAGCACATTATCGTTTTGTAACAATTCATCCTTTCATTGATGGAAATGGTCGCACAGCGCGCTTACTTATGAATATGATTTTAATGATGAAGGGTTTTCCACCTGCGATAATCAGAAAAAATGATCGCTTGGCTTACATCAAATCTTTAGAAAAACCACAGCTAGTTAATGGTGAAGGCGATTCAAAAAATGATTATTTTAAACTAATTTCCGCTGCTGTTAACCGATCATTAAATATTTATTTAAAAGCAATTGATGGCGAAGTTGAGAAACCAGAAAATGAAAAACTTCTAAAAATTGGTGAGCTTGCTAAAGCAACAAACAAATCAGTTCCAACTATTAGACATTGGACGAAGGAAGGACTACTGCAAGTTGCAGAAGTGACGGAATCGGGATATCAGATGTATAGTGAGGAGGTGATTGATAGAGTGAGAAAAATTGAAGAAATGAAGCAAAAAAGAATGACACTTGATGAAATTAACGAACAACTAAACTAAGCTAAATTAACATAAGAAAGGGTCAAAATAAAATAAAAGATAAAGTAGCCTGGCTACCTTTTTTGCCTTGGATTAAAAATAGAAATTAAATATTAAAATAGAAATATGCTAAATATCGATTATATAACAAGCTACTTTAAAGAAGTGACAACAAATATAAAATTCCAAATATCAGCCGCACTAACTTTTGGGGTAGCATTAATATTAGTATGGAGTGAACAAGGTAACGAGACAAAAATTATCACTACCATCTTCTTTCTCTTCCCGACCTTTATGTTAACTACTTCACTAGTAGAAAGAATGGTAATTTTTTTCAAAAAGGCGAAAAAAGAAAAACTTAGAAAAATACAGAAAAAATTAGGAATTCTTGGTAATCATCAATTTACTGAAATATTAACAGAACTTTGGGAAGATAAAGAATTTTCCGGCCTTGGTTGGGAAGTTTATGTAAATACCCAAATTAGACAAGCTTATTTAACTCATCCATGTTGTTATAATTGCAAAACAAACCTCTTAGCTAGGACTAATTCTAAAAGTAATGGATTTGATCTAGAGTGTACAGATTGCAAAAAAACATTTGATGTTGACGATATTGGAGAAAAAAGATTTATTGCAAACGCTGCTTTCCAAGGAGAGGTAAGAAGGAATCATGGTCACTATTTTGGATTATTTTAGAAATAACACATTAAAGCAACTGTTTCATGAAAATCATCACCTGGAATTGCCAAATGGCTTTTCGCAAAAAAGCTGAAAATATATTAAAATATGAACCAGATATTTTGGTGATTTCAGAATCAGAAGAGAAAATTGATTTTAGCAAACATTCCAAATATCCACATCAATCAATTTGGGTTGGAGAGAATGTAAATAAGGGATTGTTAATTGCCTCCTATAATGAAAATTACGATATCAAAATTAGTGACCTTTATAATAAGGATTACAAATATGTCGTCCCAATTGAAGTAACTACTAAAACAGAAAAGTTCTTACTACTAGCTGTATGGACTCAAAATACTAGGAATCCTTTTTCCAGTTATATTGTTCAGGCTTACAGGGCGATAAATTTTTACAAAGAATTGCTTGATGAAAAATCAATAATTATTGGGGACTTTAACAGCAATAAAATTTGGGACAATAAAGATAAAAAAGAGGCAAATCATTCTGATTTTGTAAGTTGCCTAAAAAGCTTAAACATTAAAAGCTTGTATCACGAAATAACCAAATGTGAGCAAGGAAAGGAAGATGCTCCCACTCTCTATTTGCAAAGAAAAATAGAAAAACCTTATCACATAGATTATATTTTTTCAGGAGAATTTTGGCTTAAAAATCTGGAAAAATTAGAAATTGGAAATTTTGATGATTGGATTATTTTTAGTGATCATATGCCGATAATAGCTAATTTTAGAAACTTCAAAAAATAAACACTTGCTCCACCACTCAAAACAATTTCGAACTAAAAGGTAAAGGTGAAATTGCCTCTAAACCCACACCAACAGCCGATGGAGAAAAATAGTGACAAGTTCGCAAGAGGTATCGTATCCTCCGCCACTTCTACAAAAGCGAACCGCTCTCTTGCAAAATTCCTAGTTTTTTATCACCCCCCCACTCTACAAGCCGTGCGTTTGCAGGCTTACAGTGTTTATCATCTTAAATTTTCCGCTAATTTTTAAGCAATTTCTCTTAAGTTTCTCCGTTTCACGTTTACCTTTTTAAAAAAGGTACATATTGATAAATACTGACTTGGTGGATTTTTCATAGAACTTTTAAAAGCGGGTGTGCAAGCGGGGGTTCTTGATTTTTTGTGAACTTTCGATAAAATTATGATGACTATTTTTTACCTATTATTACTAATTCTATTATCCTAAAAACGGCACTAGCC
>DDCV01000095.1:0-1269 GCA_002335845.1 Rickettsiales bacterium UBA1997
AAGATTAAATGTAAAGTTTTACAATTAATAAATTTATGCTGCTTTTCTCTGAAAGTTTCAATAGCAAATTAAAATTCCTGCGAATCGGCTTAATTTTTTAAATTTTAGCGTATCTTTGCTATTTGCTAATTTAGAAAATTCAAATATTAACCCGCTAATAATAATAAAATTACTAAAAGTTGCTGATTTTTAGGGAGATTTGATCAGTTTTAACAAGCTAAATGCTTGTTAAGACCATCAAATCGGCATTTATTTCTTAAATTTTATCCTCAAAACTAATTTGATTAAAAAGACCTTGGCGCAAGTGAAGTAGTCTTATTTTTGAGATAGTTTTTAGATAAAATTAAGAAAAAATTAGACAAAAAGCAGGATGATTTACTTGTAATTTAAGCTGTGCAAAAGTCTTTTAATGCAGAATGGATTTTGGTATAAAATTTACAAAAAGTTTTTGCCCCTAGGGGCAAAAATGTTTGGGCTTCAAGCCTCGTAAACAAAGGATCTAATATTTTAAAAATAACAAAAATTACATAAATTTTGACCTTATGGATACAAATGATTGGGTAAATATTTTATATTTGGTTTTGCTGTTATGCTTTATTGTTAGCGGTGTTTTTTTGCGTAAAGATTTATCTCTAATAAAAGTTCTAAAATATTCTTTGGCTTGGATTGCTATTGCTGTATTTTGCATAATTTTATACAGTTTTCGCTTTGAGTTTGAGGATTTAAAACATCGTATTTTGGGAGAAATCAATCCATCTCTAGCTCAAAGCAATAGCTCCAAGCAAATTATCATCAAGATGTCGCAAGGAAACCATTTCTTTGCTAACATAGCAATTAATGGCGTTAATGTGAGATTTATGATTGATACTGGCGCTAGCGATTTAGTCTTAAGCCCAAGAGATGCTAGAAGAGTTGGCATTGATTTATCAGATCTACATTTCAACAAAATGTACCAAACTGCCAATGGCAAGGTTTATGGCGCCAGCGTTATCTTGGATTATCTAGAATTTGGATCATTTTCTATGAAAAATGTTAAGGCTTCAGTTAATAGTGCAGATATGGGAACTTCTCTTTTAGGTATGAGTTTTTTACGAAACTTCCAGAGTTATGAATTTAGTCGGGATCAATTAATATTAACACCTTAGGACCAAAATCCATCTTTAAAATAGGTTGGTATTTATTAAATTTTAGCTTCATCTTTTTGTTTTTAAAAGACATAAAGCCTCAGCCCTTGTGAGCATAAAGGCTTTATCCTAAAAACGGCACTAG
>DDCV01000095.1:1298-10684 GCA_002335845.1 Rickettsiales bacterium UBA1997
TATTGACGGATCTGGGTTTAAAATTCAAAAATATTTTGCCAAAGATTTAATTAAAGATGGATTTTAGTATGAGACCAATTCCCACTTTTAATAATATGTTTAATTGAAGTAGTATTAATGCTATTTATCGCCCTTATCAAGATTATTGAATTGCTCTCTTAGAGATTCATTTTCTGATTTTAGATTCTTTATTCTTAATAAATCCGAATTCTCCAATCTATCTTTAGAGCTGAGATTTTTAATTTCGTAATCATTTTGAGATATTTTCGATAGCAAATTCTGCTTACTTCTTGCAGCTTTTTGCTGTTTATCGCGCTCCTTTTCTTCTTGCTCTCTTTTTTTATCTTGATCATGATTTCTCTTATCAGACTGACCAATATTGCTATCTTTACCTTCTTTACTATCTGTGCTTGGCCCATCCTTTTTATCATCTTTTGAGACATCATAACTAATATTATCTCGACCTATTTTGGCTTTATTAGCCTTAGAATCATCATCGGAATCATTATCAGAATTGCTATTGGAATCCTCGCCATCATCATTAGCATTATTTGCACCTAATTCAACTTTGGCCTTAGGATCATCATTAGAACCTTTATTAATATTAAATTTTTGCTCCAACTTCTGACTTAAATCATCGCCATCCATTGTTAAATCTTGAGAATAATCAACATCATCAATCTCCTTATCATCCAAGCCAAAATTTTGCCCAGATGCCATAACTCCTTCTCTATCAACGCCTGCTTCATCTTGAGGAGCAATAATATCATCAACCTCCTCATCTTCTTCAATAATAGTTTCTAGCTTAGTTTTTTTCTCAAGCTCTGCTTGTAGATTTTGTAACTCAGAAATTTTTTGATCCAAATCAAGCTGATCTTGCAAATGTGTTTCAAATGCTTTTTGTATTGAATATTGCGGATTATTTGCAGCTTCTTCTGCATTGTTTTTCTGCAGATTTTCATAGTCCTTATCACTTATTCCCTCAGGCCTTGTTGCGAGATCTTCATCTTTAATTCTATTTATCTCTCTTAACTGATCTTGATCAAGCTTAGAAGATAATAAGGTTGTGCGCTCAGCCTTAAATTTTTCTAATGCTGCAATTTTTTGGCTATTATTTTTGCCTTGGAGAATTTTATCCAAATCTTTTTTATTTTTCTCTGATAAAAATTTAGCTATCTTTTCTATGGTTCTATCATTTTTATCATCCCATTGCCTTAAAGAGGAATTTAATTCAGCAGCTTTTTCAGCTAATGTCTTTTTATCTTGGTCTTGGGATATTGACTCCTTATTGACAAATTTACGCATCATGTAGGCAGCCTTATTGGCATCTCTTGTAATATCATTTTTATTTTGCGGATTGGCCCTCTTTATAAATTTTAAAGCGCTATCTTTTTGGAGCTGGTCGCGGCCAAGTCCAAGCTGCTGGGCAAGATTAACTTTTTTAGGCTCCCATTTAGAGATATTACTGCTAATAATTTCATTAATCATCCGAACCCCCATATTTCCAATATTCACAAGAGCATTGCGAGGAATCGTTATCATTTTACTCACAGCTTTGTCAGCAACATTGACATAGCGAGTTGGGCTGAGCTTTTTGAATCTTAGCCGCCATGTATTTTTACCATCGCCATCCTTGCTCCAAGCCCCAACATCTTCTTGACGAGCAATTTTGCGAGCAAAATTATCTTGAGCTAACTTAGGATTGTGAGCCACTCCCCTTTCAAAACTATGGCCAAATTTTTTCAACTTACCTTTAATTGCCCCAGCCACATCACCTCTAGCCCAAGCCATTTTTTGTTTTTGACTTCTTTCAAATTGCTCATTTTGCAGATCTTGCATAAACTTACTTTGCAACTCTGACTTATTGGCAAATAATTTCGCTGCCTCACTGGTGGTTAAGGCGGATTCTTTTTTAAGAGTGCTGCGCATATTATGTAAATGCTTGCCGATCTCTTGACTATCTGTGCCATAAATATTATTCTTCGCCCATTCCTTAACTCTATTATCCACAGCTTGGCGAGCCTCTTTGCCATGAGCAAAATTTTCACCCTGCTCTTTTTTGAGGGCTGCTGCCTCTTTTTTTATTTGATTTTTTAACGGCTCTTCTACCAGCTTTTTATCAAGCCTTTTTGCAATTGCCTCACTATCAACCCCAGCTAATCTAAATTTACTACCTTGACCATGGATAGTTCTAAAATTATTATTATTAGCCTCTGACACATGACCTACTTTTTGCGTCATCAATATGTCCATAGTTTTATTGCGAACAAAACGATCGGCTTCCTTACCACCCAAGCCTTTTGATGCTGCGGATCTTTGGGCATTTTTTATGGCGCTATCAATGATAGAATCTCTCCATCTTGTTCTTGGACCTCTAAATGGAATGGCCTTGCCGATGCTATTAAAAGACTTGTTAACACCAGTTGCCCTGACAGCAGCCGTCGCTCCTAAAGCCCCATAGGAGCCTCCTATGGCGGCACCCTTTAGGCCATATTTCACGCCATTTCCCGCCAATCCAGCAACTCCTTTCATCATATCACCGGCCAAAGCAAAACTTGATGATCCGCTAGCTTGACCCTGATCATCCTTACTGCCGCCACCCTTATCGGCTCCACCAAAGGCAGCTAGACTTGAAGCAACGGAACCCATGCCATTTATCACAAAGAATGTTAAAGCTATTAAGGCGCCAACTTCAAAGATTTGTCCCATCCATTCCCCAAAAGATCGATTAACATCATCGGCTTGCAAAACAAGGGTTGGGAAGGGTAGGATTCTAGGAATAAACCATTTTTGAAAGTAGCATACCTTATAATGTAATAATTCATTAAAGCTTCTATCAATTAAGTGCCAGAAAAAATATACCGTTGTAAAAAGAACTATGATCTCAATTGAGCGACCAACCAAAAACTTTATCCAATTAGTAAATAATGAGTTTGTTTGTTCAAATAATGCAAAGCACATAAAAATGGGGCCCAAGGATAGCACGAAGATGATTTTTAGCAGATTTACAACATAAGTCATCGCTGCATAAAGCATAGTAAATATGAAAAAAGCTATTAAAGCATATATGCAAATGATTAGCAAAAACCCATATCCGGTATAGAAAAATAATCCTAATATTTTTTTTGTTACTGGAGGTGAGAAAAGCTTTTTAATTGTGCCATCAATACAAGAGAATCTGGTGGCGTTGCGATTGGAGTTAGAAATGTCGCGATTACACTCAACAGTGGCTGAAGTAGTATCTCTATATTCATTTGAGAGATTGACCATCATTGCCACCACCTCATCGGTGCCATTTTTAAAGAATTTTACAACAAAATCATTATAAATATTCCAGCTTGTTGGGCTTATAAACATAATGATTAAAGCCATCTTGATAACTCTTTGTGATATTTCTTTGCGACTTATCTCAATAGTTCCAGCTAAAACAGCGCCACCAAAAACAATAACATATAATGTTAATAGCAACCTAACAGCATTAGCAAATCCAGAATCAGTGACGATATTATTATACATCTCTTTTAATAGGCCGCCCTCTCGGCTATCGATCTGGTTACCTTGATCTGAATCAATCACATAGCTATTATCACCAAGAACTAAATCCTCAATGACAGATATAATTGTGGCCAAAAGCCCTTTTGCACCCACTCTTTCAACGCCGCTTAAAAACTCTAAACTATAACTATCGCTATTATCTTCGTACCATCTATCACCAAATAAAACCTTGATCACCTCTCCTTTTTGATGCCATTCAATGGGGTTTCCTTGATCATCATATTCCTTAACAAGGGGCCCTTCGGAGCGATAAATATATTTTGTAACATCTGCACCATCTTCATCGACACATCTATCGGATATTCTTGCGACATCACAAACTTCCTCAACAGCAAAAAGATGATAAGCATTTTTGGGCAATTGATTGCCAGAGACGCCAAAAAGGCCAATAAAGGCATGCATTCCAGCCTTAAATTTGCAAATCTCTTGATCATCGGGACGCATTAACTCACTCTCCTCGTCAATTCTTGCTAGAGACCGATAAGATAATTGATTGCGATTTGTATTAAAATTATCATCAGCTACACAACCATCAGGATCAAAAGAGCTATTCATACATATACAGCCCGCAGGGTTGCCAGAATTTTTGGGATATTCTGCGCAAATTTTGCAATCTTTAATTGTTGATGGATCAATGCCTTCCATAGACCAAGGTATTATTTTACCGCTAATCTTAATCACCACCTCATCGCCATTATAAACTAAATAAGTATCTTGCCAAGATACCATTTGCCCTCCATCAGCGTTAAATGAACCATCTTCATTAAAATCATGAACATAAATACCAGTTGCATCATCACGCTCGCTCTTAACAATGGTGCCCACCGAGCCAAAATCTTCCGCCTCAACACAAGATCCTTGCGAACTTCCTTCCGAGCAAGAAAATAGTAATAAGAGTAAAATAGGGGAAATTAAAAATCTAAAGCATCGATGCTTCCTCAAAAACATGTTAGACTCTTTAATATTTTGAGGCTGATTTTTGCTAAAAAATCTATTTAAAATATTGAAAAAAGATAAGATAAGAGGGGAAAAATTATAGAATAATCTTGTTGGTGTATATAGTTTTTTAAATATCCTTGATTGCAAATTTATCATTAAATTAAGGCAGATTTTAAAAAACAAAACCAACAGCTGCTAAAAAAGCTAAAATGGCACAGCAAACTTATAAATTGTGGTACCTGCGGCCGGACTTGAACCGGCAAGGGCTAATGCCCCACGGATTTTAAGTCCGTTATGTCTACCATTCCATCACGCAGGCAGGACATTAAAAAATAAGTCTATCTTTATTAATTTCTGTAATTTTTTAGATAGCTAAAAAACAAAAAATAATTAACAAATATCTAATGGTGGGTCTGGGTGGACTTGAACCACCGACCTCGCACTTATCAGGCGCGCACTCTAACCAGCTGAGCTACAAACCCATAAGAAATATACTTAAGAAATATAATCAATATTAAAAATCTTTATAAAAGATCGATCAATTTATAAATCATGATCTCTAATGTCAACTTATTAACCAGCGCCCTGAATTTATTAACCTGTGCACTAACTAGTTGACTTTTAACAAAAAGATTTTTTTTCTTGGAGA
Source organism: Rickettsiales bacterium UBA1997 (assembly GCA_002335845.1). Next base: position 6,442 of record DDCV01000095.1, read on the forward strand.
TCTTGTTGAAAGCCATAGTACTTACTGCTACTTTGGTTTTTCAAGAAGATCTTCAAGAAAGAAAATACCGCAGTTAAAAGTCAACTAGTTAGGGCGCGGGTTAATATACCAATTTACAAATTAATATCACTCAATATTCTGGAAAATAATTTAGCTGGCAAGCCGCCTCCTGATATTTTATTAGTTGCGCTATAATCATCATTGCCAATCCAAACTCCAATAACATAATCGCCGCTATATCCAACAAACCAAGCATCGCGAAAATTTTGACTTGTGCCGGTTTTGCCTCGAGCATTCTTATTGGAAATAGCGTTTCTTGCTGTGCCATTTAGAACAACTTCATTTAATAAATTATCAATCATTAACCAAGATTCATCGGAAATTATCTTACCCAAATTAGAGCCAAAACGCATGTACAATTCCTCATTAGACTCATCATAAATTTCTTCAACATAGCTTGGGATAAAAGCCTGCCCATCATTGGCAATAACAGCATAGGCCGCAACCAACTCATATAAACTAACAGATGAAGACCCCAATGCCACCGTTAAGCCGTCTTTTTTATCTGCTTTTAAGCCAAACTTTGCCAACATATCAATTACCGCATCCAAAGATGATTGCTTGGCCAATTTAATGGCAATTGAATTAAGAGATTTTGCAAAAGAAGTTTTTAAATCAACTATACCATAATATTTATCATTATAATTATCTGGCAACCAATTGCTAAATTCCACCTTACTATCAACTAAAAAATCATCCGACTTAAAGCCCTGCTCAAAAGCCGTCAAATAGACAAAAGTCTTAAATAATGATCCGGCCTGCCTTTTAGCATCAATTGCGCGGTTGAATTGGCTTTTTTGATAATCCTTACCACCGATCAAGGCCTTTAACTTGCCATTTTTATCCATCACCACCACAGCAATTTGCGATTTATCTATTTTTTTATTATTAGATTTTAAGAATTTATACAATATATCTTCTAAGTTATTTTGTATATTTTCATCAATCGTGGTGCGAATAAAAAATGATTTATTTTCATCAAGATCAGGCGCTAAAAAATCCTTAAAATTTCTCTTTACTAAATCAGCAACATAAAATCTCTGAAAAGAATCATTTTTATAATTAATATTATCACTCAACTCGCCAATATGAGACTCGTCAATATAACCATATTTGATCATATTTTTTAGAACTAAATCCGCCCTATTCTTAACCAGTTCCAAATTTACCTTTGGCGACAATCTTGATGGCGCCTTTAAAATTGATGCCAAAATAGTCGCTTCATTCAAATTTATTTGCGCTATGTCTTTATTAAAATAGCTTTTAGCAGCGTTTTTTACACCATAATTACCAGAGCCAAAATAAGCCCGATTTAGATATATTGTTAAGATTTGCTCCTTAGTAAATTCTCTTTCTAGCTGAAATGATAATAAAATTTCCTGAATTTTTCTTTTTATAGTTTTGTTCGAGCTCAAAAAAAGAAGCTTAGATAATTGCTGGGTAATTGTGCTCGCACCTTGGACAATATAGCCATTTTTCTGATTCACATAAAAAGCGCGCAATATAGCAAAATAATCAATACCGCCATGATTAAAAAATTTTCTATCTTCAATAGAAATTACAGCATTTACAAGATGCTGAGGTATTTCATAAAACTCAGCCTCATCATTATCAACAGCGCCAAAAGTTTTAATGATATTATCATTAGAATATCTAACCTCAATTACAGGCTTGTTAGAATCATTATATAATTGCCCTAGATTTGGCAAATCTTGCATATAATATAGCACCAAAATAGCAATCACAACACCGAGCCAAATAGCCGAAAAGAAAGACCATTTACCAATAAATTTAATAAATTTCATGCTGTGCTATATAAACTCAAAAATTTTAGACGAAAATAACGCCAAAATATCAATTAATGATCGTGGCTTCATGTTTGGTGATGGTGTTTTTGAAACTTGTCACATATCTAATCAACAAATTCTAGATTTTTCACTACATCTAACAAGACTTAAAAGCAGCTTAAATTTTTTAGAAATAGCAGCTAAAATTGATGATTTAACACAAAAATCTTATCAATTGATCAAGAAAAATAATATTAAAAATGGAATTTTGCGCATCAATATAAGTCGTGGTCAAGGATCGATTGGCTATTTACCAAAAAAAAACATAAAACCTAATATAATAATCCAAACCAAAAAGCTCCAAAAGATCAAAGATCAAAAAATTAGCCCAAAAATTAGCTTAGGAATATCAAAAAAAATAACATTAAACTCCATCTCTCAAATATCACAATACAAAACCAACAATAGTCTTAATTATATCTTAGCTAAAATAGAGGGTCAAAAAAATGGCTTTTTTGATAATATTTTACTCAATGAAAAGCAAGATATTTGCGAAACATCTTCGGCTAATATATTTTGGTGCAAAGATAATAAAATCTACACACCAAGTCTCAATTGCGGCATTTTGAATGGCACCAAAAGGCAAAGAATTATCAAAATTTGTCGGCAACAAAATATGAGTCTTGAGGAAGGAAAATTTAATCTTAAAGATCTAAAAAATTGCCAAGAAATGTTTATTAGCAATTCATCTTTTTTAATTCTAGAAATTGATGAAATTAATATTGGCGACAATATAATTAAGACAAAAACCAACGAAATATCGAGCAAAATCCTAAAAATTTTTAGAAACGATTATAAAAACACCTACACAAGTGGAATATAAACAAGAAATCAGCTGGTTGGAGCCATTAGAATTTGCTCAAAAAATCTCACAAAATTATGGGTGTGATTGGGTATTTTTGTATTCTGGAATCGCTAGTTATGATAAAGAGTTAAATTCTTATATTGCTTTATTTGCTAGCAAAAACCACAAATTAAACTCTTTTCAAGAGCTAGAAAGCCTTAGAAAAAAAGCATTAAGCCCATTATTTGGCTATATTTCTTATGAAGCATTAAGAGATATTAATGATGCCAAAACAACTAAATCAAATTCTATAAATTTTTCCAACATACAATTCTTAGAATTTGATGTTATCATAAAATTTCTTCATCAGCAAAAAAAAATTATAATCTCTTATCAGCAAAAAGAGCAATTATTGGAGATTGAAAAATACCTTGCATCCTCAAAATACCCAAAAATATCTTATTTTAGAACATCTTCGATAAAATCAAATTTCAGCGATCTATCATATCAACAAGCTATAAAAAATATTAAATATCAAATTGCCAATGGTGACTTTTATCAAGTAAATTTAACTAGAAAATTTTTTGGCGAATTAAAAAAAGATTACAAATCTTGCGAGGTTTTTACAAATTTTGTTAAGCTTTGCCAAATAAGCCCGGCAAATTACTCATCTTTTTTAAAGATAGATAATAAATATATATTATCTTCTAGTCCTGAATTATTTATCAGCATAAAAGATAATATAATGATATCAAAGCCAATCAAAGGCACCAGCCCCAGATCCTCTGATCTTCAACAAGATCAAAATAATAAAAATAATCTAAAAAATAGCGCAAAAGAGCGCGCAGAAAATCTCATGATTGTTGATTTAGTAAGAAATGATTTATCACAAATATGTCAGCCAAAATCAGTCAAAGTTGACAGTCTCTTTGACATAGATTCGTACAAAACAATTCATCACATGTCATCACAAATTAGCGGTCGCTTAAATAACGATATTTCAATAATTGATGCTGTAAAAGCCAGTTTCCCCGCTGGATCAATGACTGGCGCACCTAAAATTGCTGCCATGAAAAATATTGCCAAAAACGAAAAAATAGATCGAGGAATATATAGCGGAGCAATTGGATTTATCAACAAAGATGAAGTAAATTTATCGGTAGTTATCAGGACATTAATTATAGAAAATAACAAATATGAATTTCAGGTTGGCGGCGCTATTACTTATGATTCCAATCCAAAAAAAGAGTTAGAAGAAATATACAGCAAAGCTTGCGCCCTAAAAGAAATTTTAGGATTAAATAAGGCATGACTTCCCAATGTTTATTAGAATTTTAATAAAGAGGTTTCTAAAAATATTTAAACGCTTAAATATTTAGGGGGTTAGAAGATTATACTATTTCCATAAATTAAGTATCTAATTACAAAATATTTTTGCTTTTAGATTTGATTTTAAAGCGCCATAGTATCTAGATACTTCAAGTTTTAAAATTAAATAATAAAAGCAACAAAGATGAAGTAATTAGATGTTTAATTTATGGAAATGGTATTA
>DDCV01000137.1:0-4420 GCA_002335845.1 Rickettsiales bacterium UBA1997
GGGTCAAATGAGTTTTTGGGGCGCCACTGTTATTACCAATCTTTTCTCAGCAATTCCTGTAGTTGGTGAATCAATCGTTACTTGGCTTTGGGGTGGATATTCAGTTGATAATCCAACATTAAACAGGTTTTTCGTTTTGCATTTCGTGCTACCTTTTGTTATTGTAGCCATGGTTATGCTGCACCTAGCATCTCTTCATACTTCTGGCTCTAATAATCCAAGTGGCGTTGAAATAAAAAGCAAAAAAGATGTTATTCCTTTTCATCCATATTTTACCATAAAAGATATGGTTGGCTTTGTTGCATTCTTCTTGATATTTGGCTATTTTCTCTTCTTCTTTCCAAATTCACTTGGCCATCCCGATAACTATATTCCAGCCAATCCACTCGTAACACCTCCTCACATTGTTCCTGAATGGTATTTCTTGCCATTTTATGCGATTTTAAGAGCCGTTCCAGATAAATTGGGTGGGGTTATCTTGATGTTTGGCGCTATAGTGATATTGTTTTTATTGCCATATCTTGATCGAAGTAAGGTTAAATCGGGCGCATATCGACCATTATTTAAGAAATTTTACATATTATTTTTAGTAAATTTCTTGATATTGGGTTGGCTTGGACAATCTCCAGCTGAGGGCTGGTATGTTGTGGCATCACAAATTTCTACTTTCTATTACTTTGCTTATTTTCTTATAATATTGCCACAATTACCTAAATTTGAAAAAACTTTACCTGTGCCACAGTCAATTGACGAGCATTATAAGAAATCTAAAGCTAAAAATGGTTGATATTAACCATTTCATAAATAATAGACATTCTAACTGCAATATTTTGCTTTTAAAGTTGCTGTAGAATGCCAAAGTAGCAATAAGTACTATGACATTCTACAGCAACTTTAAAAGCAAAATCTTTTTATTATAATGCCTATTATTTATGAAATGGTTAATAGTGAAAAAGTTTATCAAATGTTAAGGCAGATTCCGCTAGGTAAAATCACAACCTACAAGGAAATAGCTAATAAACTTGATTGCAAAGCCTATCGCAGAATTGGTCAGATTGTGGGGTCTAATAAAGATATACCAAATACTCCATGTCATCGAGTTGTCAATAGTAATGGAAAAATTGGTGGCTACGCTTTTGGCGTTACTAAAAAAATATCTTTACTCAAAAATGAAAAAATCTTAGTTAAAGATAATAAAATTGTAGATTTTAACCAAAAATTACATAGATTTAATGAAGTTTAAATTAATATTAATATCGTTACTATTATTTTCTAGCTCAGCCCTAGCCGCAGGATCTAAGCTTGCAGATGATGATCCAAGAGCAACTCACGCCCTAAAGCCTAAGCAACTAAGTTGGGAATTTGACGGAATTTTTGGACGGCTAGATCGCGCTTCAGTGCAAAGAGGTTATCAAGTTTATAAGGAGGTTTGCTCTTCTTGTCACGGACTTAAGCGCGTGGCTTATCGTAACCTAGCTGAAATTGGCTTTAGTGAAAATGAAATAAAACAAATTGCCTCAACTTACCAAATAACAGATGGACCTGACGAGGAAGGGGATATGTTTGAAAGACCTGGATTACCATCTGATAAATTTGTTAGCCCTTATGCCAATGAAAATGCTGCCAGATCTGCCAATGGTGGTGCTTATCCTCCCGATCTATCCCTAATGGTTAAAGCGCGAGTTGATGGCGCTAATTATATATATTCTCTTTTAATGGGTTATGTAGAGGCTCCAGAAGAATTTGCTTTGACACAAGGTAAATATTACAATCCATATTTCGAGGGTCGACAAATTTCAATGCCTGAGCCAATAGTTGATGATTTACATATTGAATATTTAAACGGCACATTTGCTTCTAAAGAACAAATGATAATAGATGTAGTTAATTTTTTACAATGGTCAGCGGAGCCAGAAACTGAGGAAAGAAAAAAGATGGGAATTAGAACAATGACTTATCTATTTATCTTATTTATAATTTTAATAGCTGCCAAAAAAGCTGTGTGGAAAAAAGTTAAATAAATTATTTAATCAATATGTCTTTTGAATTTAGTAGGGAAAATAAAAAAAAGGTTAACGACATAATAGCTCGCTATCCTGAAAAGAGGCAAAAATCAGCAGTAATGCCGCTTCTTGATTTGGCGCAAAGACAAAATAACAACTGGATTTCGCAAGATGTTATAGCTCATATCTCACAAATTCTAGATATGCCTGAAATTAAAGTTTATGAAGTTGCTAGCTTTTATACCATGTATAATCTAAAGCCAGTTGGCAAGTATCTTTTGCAATTTTGCAAAACAACTCCATGCATGCTACGAGGAATCGATCAAATATTAAAAGATTGCAAGATCAAGCTTGGGATAGGCGTCGAGGAAACAACAATTGATCAACTTTTTACGATCAAAGAAGTGGAATGCTTAGGAGCCTGTGCTAATGCGCCTGTTGTACAAATTAATGATGATTATGTTGAGGATTTAACATCGGAGACTTTTTCACAAATACTTGAGGATCTTAAAAATGGCAAATCTTTTAAGGTTGGCTCTCAGTCTGGCAGAAAATGTTCTGAGCCAATATCTAGCTAGTTAAAATTAACCCAGATCCGTCAATAAAAAGCTAATTTTTAAGACATTTCCACCTCATACATCTTCTTATAAAGGCCGTCTTTTTTAATTAACTCTTGATGAGAGCCAATTTCAGCTATCGCTCCATTCTTAACATATATGATATTATTAGATTGTGTCACAGCTGAGAGCTTGTGGGCCACGCTTATAACTGTTCTATTTTTTGCTAATTCCCTAATAGATTGATTAACTAATTCCTCGTTTTTGTTATCAAGCGCAGATGTTGCTTCATCTAACAAAAGAATAGGCGAATCCTTAATAATAGCGCGAGCAATGGCAATTCTTTGCTTTTCCCCTCCAGATAATTTTATGCCTTTTTCCCCAACAAAGCTATCAAGACCGTCAGCAAAATTATTAATAAAATTTAGGGTTGGCGTATTATCTATTAGATTTTGTACAGATGATTTGTGCGTTGAGTTGGCGCCATATGATATATTTTCAAAAATAGTGCCAGAAAAAATAAATGGATCTTGCGAGATATAAGAAAAATTTTGTCTTAAATCATGTAGTGAAATTGATTTTATGTCATGATTATTAATTTTGATACAGCCGCCATCAACATCATAAAAGCGCAATAGCAATTGCAGCAATGTGCTTTTGCCAGATCCGCTAACTCCAACTATAGCAATTTTATCTCCGTGATTTATTTTGAGACTGAGATTATCAATAACCAATTTATCTTTTCGACTTGGATATGCAAAAGATACTTTATCAAAGTTAATTTCTATTTTGTGACCCAGAACAACATCTTTATTAGTAGGAATATCTTTTACAGGTGATTCAACTTGCAGAATCTCAAAAATCCTACCAGCAGCAGCTGATGCGGTTTGTAATTGACCAGCTATTTGACTAAGAGATACTAAAGAAGTGGCTGTAATGATTGAGTAGAATATAAAAGATGATAAATCTCCGGAACTAATTCTTCCTGATATTACCTCAATACTGCCAATCCATAACATAACGCCAACGCCACCAAAAGCTAATGTTATAACAAAAGCAATTAACAAGGATTTGTAGCGAATTTTAGAAAGAGATATTTTAAGGGTTTTATCAACATAATTAGCAAAATTAGCAATCTCTTTATCCTGGCAAAGATATGATTGCACCGTGCGCACACCGTTTATTGTTTCCTCAATGTGACCCCCCATTTCTGCCATGGCTTCTTGCGACCTTATTGAAAGAGATTTAATGGTGCGAGCCATCATAATAATGGGTGCAATAGCAATGGGTATTATCATTATGCATATTAGACTCAGCTTAACGCTGGTTAAAAAAAGAAATGCTATACCACCAAAAAATAAAATTAAGTTTCGTAAAAAAAATGAAATAGTAGTGCTTATGATGCTATAAAGCACCACGGTATCAACTGTTAATCTTGAAATAACATCGCCAGTTTTGTGAATTTCAAAATATTGAGCGGAAACATTTATGATATGGCTGTAAACCTTCTTGCGCAAATCTGCGATTACCTTTTCGGCAACGGAATTAATTATAGAGGAGCGAAAATATCCAGAAATTGCCATCAAAATTACCGCTGCAAAAAAAGCTAGCAATATCATATTAAGAAATTGCTTGTCTTTTTTTGCAAATCCGTAATCAATGAGGTATTTTAAGGCTTCGCCAAAAAATAATATTGTTAATGCTGTGACAAATAAAGCTAGTCCAGCAAAGAATATTTTTCTTTTATAAGGAAAAAAGAAAGGCAATAGCTGAGATAAGTTTGCAATCCTTGCCTTTTTCTTCATTTTGAATGTTTCTATGAATCTTAATTATACTAATTACAGCCTTTAATGATATGTT
>DDCV01000137.1:4524-12124 GCA_002335845.1 Rickettsiales bacterium UBA1997
TTATTGACGGATCTGGGTTTAATCAAATTAGTTTAGGATAAAATTTAATCAAGAAGGCGCTTTGTATATTGATATATAAGCTTTTTTGATTGAATTTTAGACCAAAAATAAGAAGGTTAAATATATCATTAAAGGTTGGAATTGGTATTATAAATATTTATGGGAGCCATCACAAATGGCACCCTTTTTACTTTTCTTGCAATTGCAAAAGAAGGCAAAGCCATCTTGTTTTGCCTCAAATTCTATGGATTTCATTATTGAGTTTCCATTTTCATCCTTATGTTTTTTATGGCTACCATCGCAAAAAGGTTGCTTTGATGATAGTCCGCAACTACACCAGAAATATTTTTGTCCAGCTTTAACCTCAACTTTAATTGGTGATTTAGATATTATAATAGGCAAATCCATAATTATATTTATTAATTTTTCTTTTTAGCTACACTAACAAGAGCTGGCCTTAACAAGCGGTCACCAATTTGGTAGCCAGCTTGAATTACCTGCACAACTGTGCCCTCTTCCTCTTCTGATTCAATTTGTGAAATAGCTTCATGAAAATTGTGATCAAATTTGGCTTTCAATGGATAAACTCTTTTTACATTATATTTTTCAAGAATTTTTATTAATTCTTTTTGCGTCATATCGATGGCCTGAGCATAATTTTTTAGATCGTCATTTTTTGCTATTTCTTGACGAGGCGCGTGAGAATTTGCTAAAAAGAAATTTTCAACCGTTGCCACCAGCTCACCAACAAAATTTGAGATAGCATATTTTGATGCTTTTTCTAGATCTTCTTTGGCGCGGCGACGCAAATTATCAAGTTCTGCCAATAATCTAAGATTTTTCTCATTAAGAGAAGCTACTTCTAGCTTTAAATCTACTTCAGCTGTATTTTCTTGAGAATCATTTGAGCCAGAATCTTCTTGTTGCTGATTGGTGTTGGAATCTTTTTTTTGATATTTGCTTTGCCAATCTTTATTATTTTGAGACTCGCTTGTAGCATCTTCTTGAGGCTTGTTGTTTAAATTTTTTTCTGTCATGATGTTGTGATAAATATTATATTATGTTTTACGTTAAGCTAAATCAACTTTTAGCTGCTTCTTTTAGGATTAACAATGAATCATTTTTTAAGATTTTATTTTAAAAAATTCAAATTTTCATTTTCTTTTCAAAGCAATCTAGCAAAAAAAGCTAGCTTTTTAAATGTTAAAAATTTTAGTGTTGCTTTTGATCGATCTTATACCTGTATATAGGTAAATTTAATTTTATTACAATGTCTGAATTAATTATAGAACAAGCTAGCAATCTAGTGCCAATGGTTGTAGAGCAAACCGCAAAAGGGGAGAGATCTTACGATATATATTCAAGGCTCCTAAAAGAGAGAATAATATTTTTATCAGGTCAAGTTAATGATCAAATATCATCATTAATAGTTGCTCAATTACTATTTCTTGAATCGGAAGATCCAAAAAAAGATATCTATTTTTATGTAAATTCTCCAGGAGGCGTTGTAACATCTGGCTTGGCAATGTATGATACGATGCAATATATTAAGCCTGATGTGGCTACTCTTTGCATTGGTCAAGCAGCTTCTATGGGATCTCTATTATTGTGCGCAGGAGCAGCGGGTAAAAGATTTTCTTTACCAAATTCACGAGTAATGATTCATCAGCCATCTGGTGGTTTTCAAGGGCAGGCAACTGATATTGAAATTCATGCTCAAGAGATTCTGCAATTAAGAAAGAGGCTCAACTCAATATATTCTAAACATACCGGACAAAAAGTCTCGGTTATAGAAAAAGCAATGGAGCGTGATAATTTTATGTCGGCTGACAAAGCTAAAGAATTCGGCATTATCGATAAGGTTATTGATAGTAGGGCGGCAATGGCTTGATTATTAAGCGCTGCATTATAAGTGTTTATTGGTATTTGTTAAAAATACTAATATCAAAAATCGCTAAGTTTAAGTTAATTGATTATTTATGACTAATACTAAAGACAAAGAGTTGTCATGTTCATTTTGTGGTAAAACTCAAAATGAAGTGAAAAAGCTAATCGCTGGTCCAACTGCTCTCATTTGCAATGAATGTATAGCTCTAGGTATGGATATATTGCGTGAGGAGCATAAAAAGTCACCTCTTAGCAAAAATAAGGATGACCTAACTCCGAAGTCTATTCTTAAAATATTAGACGAATATATCATTGGCCAGTCATATGCAAAAAAAACTTTGTCAGTAGCCGTTTATAATCACTATAAGAGAGTTGATTCATTCGACCCAGACGATAAGGATGGCGTTGAAATTAGCAAATCTAATATTCTAATGATTGGGCCAACTGGATGCGGCAAAACTTTACTTGCGCAGACATTAGCGCGAATTATTGATGTGCCTTTTACGATGGCTGACGCCACCTCTTTAACTGAAGCTGGTTATGTTGGAGATGATGTTGAAAATATCATTGGGCGCTTATTGCAAATTTCTAATTATGATATTGAAAAAGCTCAGCGTGGGATTGTTTATATTGATGAAATTGACAAAATAGCTCGTAAAACAGATGATCAAGCTCGTCGAGATATCTCTGGCGAGGGAGTTCAGCAAGGCTTATTAAGAATTATAGAAGGTACCGTTACTTCAGTTCCAACGCAGCCGGGTAGAAAAAACTCGCAACAAGAATATGTGCAAATTGACACTCGCAATATATTATTCATTTGCGCTGGTGCTTTTTCAGGCTTGGAAAAAATAATAGCATCTCGTGGCAAAGGAACCGCTATAGGTTTTGGTGCAGATGTTAGGGAAAAAGATGATGGCGATCGTCGAGATATATTTAGTCAAGCTGAACCAGAAGATTTTGTTAAATATGGTATAATACCAGAGGTAGTTGGCAGGCTACCAGTTATTGCTCCACTTGATGGATTAACACAAGCAGATCTAACGCAAATATTATCTGAACCTAAAAATTCTGTAGTTAAGCAATATCAAAAACTTTTTGCTTTAGATAAAGTCGATCTGCAATTTGATGATGATGCTCTCATTGAAATTGCTAAAAAAGCAATTGAGCGTAAAACTGGTGCCAGAGGCTTGCGAGCAATTGTTGAGCAGACATTGCTGGAAACCATGTTTGAAGTTCCATCTCTTAAAAATGTTAAATCAGCTCAAGTTACCAAGGAGTTAGTTTTAGAAGGAAAAATGTTAAAATTTAAATATCTAACTCAAAAAGAAATTGAAGCCAATGGTGATAGCAACTCTATATCAGTTGTTAATAAAAAAGATGCTAAGAAAAGCAATGGAGCATAATAATATTCTATTAAGCTTCGTTTAGACTTATTTTTGGATATTTATATAGTAACTTAAAAATGATTAAGATTTTTTACAACATATTGTCAGTTTTTTGTTTGGCCTCAACAATGTCTTGTGATCATCTTAGAAAAAGTGATGATGTCGAAATAAGATTAGTAAATCTTGATGGCGAATCAAGAAAGATGTATACTAGAATACCAGATCTTAATCTCAAAGCTCTTGCTGACCAAGGCAAGTCATCTTACGATGTTACAAAAAATATTGTTTCTGTTGAAAATGCAGATGAAATAAAGGCAGCTAGAACCATATCAGTGCCTAAAGGAAATCTTGTTAGAGATAATTCATATAATGATATAAAAGAAAGTCCATCCGATAATGCTAGCGATTTAGAGTCTAATAAGAATAAGAATTTTGGAGATTTTTCATCTAAGACTATTGATTACACCTTTGGTAAAAAAAATACAGACTCACAAGATGTAGAGCAAATTCAGTATGATTTATCCAAAACTCCAAAACAAGAAGCCGCAGCAAAGTTAAGAGATGCTGGTAATGCTAGAATAAATGACGTAAAACAGCAAAGCGATAGCGCCAAACCTTCTGGCGCAAAAAAAGAGATTTATATTCAAGTTGGATCATTTTCTAAAGAACAAAACGCTAAAAACTTTCTTAAATTCATGAATAAATTTAATGAAGGTGAGATACAAAGAGTTAAATCAAATAATAGGTACATAAATCGTGTATTATTGGGACCAATGGAAAATTTAAGTAAAGCTAATAGCACAATAACTAGCATTAAAAATTCAGGTCATGATGCCATTATAATTAGAAGATAGAGCTGTTTAATGTTTTATAAAAAATACAATCTAGAATCAATTAGCCAATAATGTCTAGATACCTAATAATATTGCTTTTATTTGTTTTTACTTCATGCGGTTATGGCCATAATGATGTAAACCAATTATTTAACGAGGAATTTGGTAATAAAATAGATAAAGTTAAAATTTATCGTAGTGAGCCAGAATCTCTAAAAAATAAAACCTTTTCCTTTAGGTCGCCCACAAGAAGAGAAATAGAGAAGTCTTTTATAAAATCTAAATATAACAAATATCGCTATATTGATGTTAGTCAATTCAATGAAGTGCAAGAAGATTATTTTGATAATAAGATTCAGTCTGGACAGCTATCCCCCAGAATTTTTGATATAACATATTATACTAAAAATCACGGGCCATTTATAATTGAAGAAGATCATTTTGCTAATATAGATATTCCTGAATATGATGCATATGGCTTGGCCACAAGATTTAGCTCCAAGCCTTACTTGTTAGTAAGCGATAAGTCTATAAAGGATGGAGTTGATTATATTTCAAATAACAATAGGGATAGCAATCATATTAAACAAAGCCAGTCCCTAATAAAAGAAAGAATGGAATTGCGTCGCAAGCAAAGAATGCAAAAATTATATCAAAATCCATCTTTAAAATAGGTCATTATTTATTAAATTTTAGCTTCATCTTTTTGTTTTTAAAAGCCATAAAGCCTCAGTCCTTATTGGTATATAGTCTTCACGAGGGCCTTCATTTTATAACTTTTAAAATTCAAAAATATTTTGCCAAAGATTTAATTAAAGATGGATTTTGGTATCGTAATATTTTTCTAAATACCTAATCAAAAATAATAAAAGGATGATTTTTGCTAAGTATTTCCTCATCTTTTTAACTATAATTTATTCTCATAATGCTCGGGCGCAGGATTATAAAGATTTGGTTCAAAAAAATATCTTTGATAAAGAAAAGCATTATCTACTTTATGATCCCGATCTTGATGAGGTATTAATTGCCAATAATCATCACAAAAGAATCGCGCCTTCATCCATGACTAAATTGATGACTGCTTATGTTGTTTTTAGTCAACTTTCCAATAATTTTCTTGAACTCAATGATTATTGCTTAATTGGCAAAGATGCTTGGAATAAATATGGCTCAACCATGTCTTTGGGTTATGGTGATGTGGTAAAAATATCTGACTTAGTTAAGGGATTGCTTGTGATGTCGGGCAATGACGCCTCGATTGCTTTAGCGCAAACAACCGTTTCTGGAGGCTATGATAGCTTTATTAGGCTAATGAATATCAAGGCCATGGAGCTTGGCATGCATAATAGTAGTTTTATGAATCCGCACGGTCTAAATGAAGATAATCATTATTCGACTTTGATGGATTTAGCGATATTGGTTAAAAGTCTTTATGAGGATTTTCCGCAATATAGTCATTTTCTTGAAATAAAGAAGTTTGAATATTCTGGTATTGAGCAAAGTAATCGTAACCCACTTGTAAAAAATGATTATGATGGTATTTTGGGGGGAAAAACTGGCTACACATCAGAAGGCGGCTATGGGGTGGCGGCTATTGTTAAGCGCAATCATCGCAGAATGATCGCAGTTACCAATAATATGTCAAATCCGGTAGAAAGAGAATTGATGATTTCAAGCCTTTTTGATTTTGGCTTTAATAATTTTAAAAAAATAAAATTTTTTACTAAAGATGAAACCATTGCAAATCTTGATGTTTGGCTTGGCCTAGATGATAAGTTGGAAATATATATAAAGCGCGATGTTGTGCTAAACATACCTTACAATATTTTACCTAAAGATATTGAGGTGAAGGTCAAATATCTCAAGCCACTTATAGCCCCTGTAATTGCTGAAGACAAAGTTGCTGATTTACATATTGTAATAAAAAATTATGATTCATTCCATTTTCCACTATATGCTAGAAAAGATATAAAAAAAGCAGGATTTTTTAAGAAAGTTAAATTGATTTTAATGCAAAAGAAATTAGAAATTAAAAGATTGTTAACCAATTTATAAAATTATGGACATGAAGCTTTTGATGCGTCAAGCACAAGAAATGCAAAGTAAAATTCAGAAAATCCAAGAAGATCTTGCTCAGGCAGAATATGAAGGAAATGCTGGAGGCGGTTTAGTGAAGGTAAAGATTCTAGGATCTGGCGTTACTAAAAGCGTTGCGATAGATGATTCACTAATAAATACCGAGGAAAAAGATATTTTAGAAGATCTGATAGTCGCTGCTATAAATGATGCTAAGAAAAAGTCTGATGATGGTTCATCGGATGCTATGAAGGATGCAACTGGGGGCATGAATTTGCCAGCAGGATTCAAAATATAAAGATGCAAGTGAAGTTATGTGGCTTTACTGAAGATAAATCTTTGCAAGCGGCTATTGATTATAATTGCAACTTTATTGGCTTTATTTTTTGCGATAAATCGCCGCGCAATATTTCGTTATCACAAGCAAAAATATTAGGAAAATTAGTTCCTGATCATATCGCAAAAGTTGCGGTTAGTGTTAATGCTGATATGCAATTTTTAACTACAATAAATGATTGCCTAAGGCCAAAATTTTTTCAATTCCATGGCAATGAAGATATAAATTATATCAAAAATTTTAAAGAAAAATTTCCACAATTAGGAGTTATTAAAGCTTTTTCTGTTGATTCAAATCAAAATTTTAGTGAAATAGAAAAATATAGTGAATTTTGCGACTATTTTTTATTCGATAGCAAGTCGCAAAATAGCTTTGGAGGCACCGGAGTTGCGTTTGATTGGAAGATGTTAAAAGATAAAAATTTTACAAAAAAATGGTTTTTATCTGGCGGTCTAAATGCTGGCAATATAAAACAAGCTATTGCAGAATCTGCTGCAAATATGATTGATATTTCTTCTGGCATTGAAGAAATTAAGGGTCAAAAATCTTTGCAACTTATTGCGGATTTTATGCAAAAAATTAAAACTCTAGATGTTAGTACAGCTTAGAAATTTTTTCTTTGGTGCGCCAAAGAATCCGTTTGATAAAAATACCCGTCACCACATTTCACTAATTGCATTTTTTGCTTGGGTTGGTCTTGGAGCTGATGGAATATCATCCTCTTCCTATGGTCCCGAAGAAGCTTTTTTAGCACTAGGGCAGCACCGAGATCTAGCAATTTATCTGGCTATCGCTACAGCATTTACGGTATTTATCATATCATATGCCTATACTCAAGTTATAGAGCTTTTTCCCAATGGCGGCGGCGGTTATCGCGTTGCCACCAAGCTTTTGGGTCGACATGCTGGATTGGTTTCAGGGTCGGCTCTCATAATTGATTATGTATTAACAATCTCTATCTCAATTGCCAGTGGCATTGACGCCCTATTTAGTTTTTTGCCGAGTGATTTGCAGCAATATAAAATATTCATTGCCATCTTTTTCGTCTGCTTTTTGGCATTTTTAAATTTGCGAGGCATGAA
>DDCV01000104.1 GCA_002335845.1 Rickettsiales bacterium UBA1997
GTCCGAAAAACTGTGGACATTCCAATGTTTTTATATTTATTACGAGGAGGTTAGTTTTTCTATTTTTTCAACAATTAACTCTACAATTTTTTTGATTTTATCTTGATTTTTTCCCTCAACAAGAATTCTAATTAAATTTTCTGTACCCGATTTACGTACGAAAACTCGACCATCTTCGCCAAGATTGTCATCTTGTTGCTTGATAAAATTTTGAATATCTTGATCTTCCAAGGGGTTTTTCTTGGATTTATTATATTTAATATTTTTTAATATCTGTGGATATAGCTCAAAAATATCAAAAATCTCACTAGTTTTTTTCTTAGATTTTATTAAAAAATGCACGATTTTTAACGCAGCAATTAAGCCATCTCCAGTCGTGCAATAGTCAGATAATATGATGTGACCCGATTGCTCTCCACCAAAATTGCAACCCACCTTCTTCATTGCCTCAATCACGTAACGATCACCAACTTTTGTGCGTATCGTCGAAACACCGATGTAGCTAAGGTAATTTTCTAATGCTAAATTAGACATTTGTGTAATTGCTACCGTATCCATCTTTAATTCACCTTTTTCATGTAATATTTCAGCTATAATGGCAATTATTTTATCTCCCGAAACAACTTCACCCCTTTCATCAACTATTACTAAGCGATCGGCGTCACCATCTAGGGCAATGCCAATATCGGCCTTTTCTTGCAATACTTTTTCTGAAAGAAGTTTGGGCTTTGTTGATCCACAATCTTCGTTTATATTAAATCCATTGGGACTAACGCCAATTGCAATTACTTTAGCCCCCAGTTCCCAAAAGATCTGTGGTGCAATTTTATATGCGGCGCCATTGGCGCAATCGATAACTATTTTTAAGCCCGCTAAATCTCTTTCTTTTGGAAAGGAATTTTTAACAAATTCAAGATAACGATTACTAGCATCTTCTAGCCTAGTAACGCGACCAAGATTTTGTGGTTTAGCTAAAAAATATTGAATATTACCATCGATTAAATTTTCAATTTCAAGTTGAGCTTCATCGGAAAGCTTGGATCCATCCCTTTTAAAAATTTTAATGCCATTATCGCAATATGGATTATGTGAAGCTGAAATCATAATGCCAATATCGGCTCTCATAGATTTAGTAAGCATAGCAACAGCTGGGGTAGGGACGGGTCCAACTAAAAAAACATCCATACCAACAGCGGCCAATCCTGCTGTAAGAGCTGGCTCAATAACGTAGCCAGACAATCTAGTATCTTTACCAATAACTACGCGATGACGATGATTGCCATCAATAAATCTTGCCCCAATAGCCATACCAACTTTTAGAGCAATTTCTGCGGTCATGGGAAATTTATTGACTTGCCCCCTGATTCCATCAGTTCCAAAATATTTATTCATTACTCTTGGAAATTTCTTTTTTAAGGTTTTTAATAGCTGCGAGGATTCCATTTTTATTAGTTCCGCCACCCATAGCAAAATTTTTCTGCCCACCGCCACCATTACCACCAATATCAGAAACTATATTTTTTATTATTTTTCCTGCATCAAATTTTTCTGTTAAATCATTGTCAACAGCAATGCACACAAAAACCTTATCATCATTTGTAGCAAAAAATATAGTTATTTTTGATTTGATCTGCAATTGATCTTGGGACTTTTTATAATCATTGGTTATTTGTCTTAATTCTTTTGCGTCGCATCCGTTAAAAGTGTGGGTAATTAAGTTAATATTAGCAATATTTTTTGACTCGATAGTATTTAGCGAGTTTTTTAGAATTTGCGTCTTTAGATTGTTAATTTGTTTTTCTTTATCTTTTAAAGATTTATCAATTTTATAACCAAGATCAAAAATATTCTTTTCAATCTCTAAATATTGCTCATGATTATTTTTGCTATGCCACTCTTGGGTAAAATATTGTATCTCATTATAGCCACTTTTTAGCCACTTAGTGTTATTTTTTAATCCATCCTTGTAGTTGACTTTTAATGATGATGTTAATGCTTTTAGCTTTGATTCTTGCAATCTCATATATTCAAAAGCATAAGATCCAACCTTAGCTGTAACTCTACGAATCCCAGAAGATACTGCATTTTCGGAAATTATTTTAAAAAGACCAATATTTCCACTATATTTAACATGTGTACCGCCACATAACTCTAGCGAAGGACCAATTTTGAGAACGCGAACATGGTCGTCATATTTATCTTCAAAAGAGGCCTCAGCGCCAGATTGAATTGCTTGATCAATTGTCATTTCTGTGGTTGATACAGGAAAATTTTGTCGAATATAAAAGTTTATTAAATCCTCAACATCATTTATTTCACTTCGAGTCAAAGAGCGATTTAAATTAAAGTCAAAAGTCAAAATATCATGTTCGATATTAGATCCTTTTTGAGAGATATTATTATCAATTATAATTTTTAATGCTTTATGTAGTAAGTGAGTTGCTGAATGACCTTGGGATCTAGATTGACGATTTGCTGAATTTATAACGGCTTCCACCTTATCACCAGCTTTTAGATTGCCTTTTGTATCCCTTACAAGATGAGCAAACATATTGTTGGCAAGTTTTTTTGTCTCTGATATTAAGGCGTAATTTTTTATCTCACCTAGATCTATTATGTCACCATTAAAATCTTGATCTAATATAATCCATCCATCATCACCTTTTTGTCCGCCAGAAGTGGCATAGAACGGAGTTTTGTCTAAAATAATGAGTTTGTTATCATTTACGCTCTCAATAGACATGATAGTTGCTTGGCATTTTTCTTGATCATAGCCAAGAAAATTTGTTGATCCAATCTTCTCCTCAAGATCAAAAAATATCTTTCTATCTTCCTCGTCTCCGCTACCAGACCAATTTGCCTTAGCCCTTTGTCGCTGTTGCTGCATATTTTTTGTAAACTCTGCGATATCGACGCTAATTCCCTGATCCTTTAATATATTCTCGGTAATATCCAAGGGAAATCCATAAGTATCATATAATTTAAATGCTACAGCCCCCGAAATTATTTTATCACTACCTAGATTATTAATTTCTTCATTTAATATTTTTAGACCCTTATCTAATGTTTCGTGAAATTTTAACTCTTCATCCAGAAGTATTTTTTCAATTAGAGCTTTATTTTTTTTTAGATCAGGGTAATGCGAAGACATTTCTTGCACAAGAATGTCAACAAATTTATACATTAAGGCTTTTTTAGAGCCAAGCTTATGAAGTTGTAGCATAGCCCGACGCATTATTCTTCTAAGAACATAGTCGCGACCCTCATTACCAGGAGTAATTCCGTCGCAAATAAGAAAACTAATCGACCTTAAATGATCAGCAATAATTTTATATTCAGGCTTAATAACCATTTTAATTATTTTGTAATCCAAACTTTAATATCAATATATGGTTTTTTATCCATAATATCCTTGAAAACTTTGCCAATTATAGTTCTAAGACTTTTTTCAATCTCATTAATTACTGCAACTTCTTTAATGCTTTGTTTTTTTCGTAGAAATTTTAAGGTAAAGCTATCTGATACTTTTAGCTTTTTAGCTTTTTGCTTAATAATATTTGTTATTTCACTAATAATTATATCCTTAATATGAAAATCATCCTCAATATCATAAGATCCTATTGCTTTTATATATGGTGGAGAAATTAGTTTTAATGATTGATCGAGGCAAACTGATGCAATAAATACACCGCCATATGCTAGCTTTTTACGCTGCTTTATAATTGGGCTTTCAAGATTTATTAGATGCTTACCATCAACTCCTAAATACCCCGAAGGAACAAAGCCAATTGGCTGTGATTTTTCTGGCTCTTTAAAATTAATTTTAATAGCCATGCCATTTTCTGGCTGTATCACTTTTTCAACATTTTGACTTTTAGCTATTTCGCTGTGGGTTTTAGTGTGAATAAACTCACCATGAACTGGAATAGCAATTTTAGGCTTAGCCATTTGATACATTTCAATTAACTCATCTTGATATGGATGGCCAGAAACATGAACAAAATGGTCGCGCTCAGTAATAACATCTATTTGTCTTTTGGCAAATAAATCAAAAACTTCACCTATCTTTTTTTCATTGCCCGGAATTATTTTTGAAGAAAAGATTACCAAGTCACCTTTGGTAACCTTGATTGTTGGATGAATATCAGCGGCAATTTTACGAGTAGAAGCATTTGGCTCGCCTTGACACCCCGTGCAGAGTATTAGTATTTCATGCTTTTTATAGAATTTTATTTCTTTATCCGAGATAAAATCAAAATCCTCAGTAAAATAGCCACTTTTTTTAGCAACATCATGTAATCTTCGAAGTGAGAATCCGGCTAAAACAATTTTTCTACCAACTTCTTTAGCGATTTTAGCAATAGTGTGAATACGTCCAACATTTGAAGCAAAAGTTGTTACGGCAACCAATCCTTTACGATCTTTAATGAGATCTTTTATTGAATCATGAAGATCTCCTTCTGAACCTGAGTGCCCTGGAGTAGTTGCGTTTGTTGAGTCGCAAATTATAGCATCTATTTTACCATCAATTCCATAATTTCTAATTTTATCTTTTTCTGAAGGCATGCCGACAACTGGGTCTGGATCAAACTTCCAATCTCCCGTGTGCAAAATATTGCCTTGGTCAGTTTTAATTAAAAGAGCCTTCATTTCAGGAACAGAATGCGTAAGACCTATAAACTCAATATCAAAATGTCCAAGCTTTAAATTTTTCGTATCATCAATTATTTTTATAGGAACTTTTTTATCGAGATAGAATTCACTTAGCTTGGCACGCAAAAAATGCGCTGCAAAATTTGTAACATAAACATCAGCACCAATATCCTCCCATAGATGCTGAACAGCTCCGATGTGATCCTCGTGAATATGGGTAATAATAATTCCCAATAAATCTTTTTTGATTTGTTTTACAAAGGTAATATCAGGTGTCATCATGTCGATTCCCGGTATATCATAGGCAAATCCTATGCCGCAATCAACCATTATCCATTTGCCTTTATAGTGATAAAGGTTAAGATTCATGCCAATTTCATTAGATCCGCCTAGAGGTATAAATATAACATTTTCTTTATGCTTCTTTAGATTTAAATTCATTTTTTTATTATTATATTGTGATCATGGATTATTTTTAATCCATTAAGAGTTAAGCTTGGCTCATAAAAGCCATTTAAATTATCAATTAAATCCTTAAAATAAAAAGCCTGTCCTCCAGTAAAGACTCTGGTCATTTTTTTTCCATACTCATCTTCTATTTTCTTAACCAGACCACTAATTGAAGAGTTAAAACCATGATAAATTCCTGATAAAATAGCCTCATTAGTTCCGGTACCAATAACTTTTGAAGGTTTTCTAAATTTTAGCAAGGGAAGTTTTGAGGTGTTTTCATGCAAGGCTTTAAGAGATATGTTTAGACCCGGAAGAATAATCCCCCCCAGGTAATCACCATTATTAGCTACGACATCAAGAGTAATTGCTGTACCAAAATCAATAATTATCAGATTATCAGTATATACATTATGAGCCGCTATAGCATTAATAAGTCTATCATGACCAACTTCACTTGGTCGAGTAGTTTTGTTAATTATATTTAATTTTACTTTATCTTGGCCTATAATATTGATTTTTGTTGATGTCGAGACAAATTTCTTAATAGCATTTTTAATGACTTCATTGAGCGAAGGAACGACTGATGCTATGATAACATTATCAATTTTAAGGCAATCTATTTTTTTATTAATGAATAATTCTATTATGCTAATTGCATATTCGTTATCTGGCTTACTAAGAGTTGTTAATATGCAATCTTTGACAACAAGATTATTATCACAATAAATGCCATATGTGATATTTGTATTACCGATATCAATTACTAGAAGCATGAAACTTACTTGAAGGATTTTTTAATCATCTTATTGATATCGCTGCAATATCTAAGAGATATTTTTTTGGCATTAATTATTGCCAATATTTCGTCAAAAGTTTTTTCAATATCATCATTAATTAAAACATAATCATATTCATCAAAATGATCTATTTCACTCAAAGCTTTTTTCATTCTATCTTGAACCACATCTTCAGAATCTAAGGCGCGGGTTTTTAGCCTTTTTTCAAGCTCACTGATCGAGGGTGGTAGAATAAAAATTGAAATAATTTTTTTTGGATCAAAATTTTCTTTGACCTGACGAGCACCTTGCCAATCAATATCAAATAATACTGATTTATTACTATCCAATATATGATTGACCGATTCTTTTAAAGTGCCATAGCTATTGCCAAAAACAGTAGCAGATTCAAGAAAGCTACCAGTTGCGACAAGATTAGAAAACTTATCCTTGCTTATAAAATGATAATCTTTGCCATCAATTTCACTCAACCTCTTTGCTCTTGTAGTGGTTGAAATTGACATTTTAATCGACTCATCATTGGTGATTACTTTTTTACATAAAGTAGTTTTACCAGCACCAGAAGGAGAGGATATAATAATTAAAAATGGAGCATGATTTATATCCATCAGATTTTATCCTGATTAGTTAATGTTCTTCTTTTACTATGCTAATGTCGGGAGCGTCAGGCGCCTTCATGCCTACAACATGATATCCAGCATCAACATGTAGATTTTCACCTGTAACACCGCCAGCAAGTTCGGATAGCAAAAATACTCCAGCTCCACCAACTTCTTGCAAGGAAACATTTCTGCGTAATGGGGAATTATATTCATTCCACTTAAAAATAAGCCTAAAGTCGCCAATACCACTTGCTGCAAGAGTTTTTACAGGTCCAGCTGAAATAGAGTTAACTCTAATATTGTCTTTACCCATATCCATCGCCAAATATCTAACGCTTGCCTCAAGTGCAGCCTTAGCAACTCCCATTACATTGTAGTGAGGCATAACTTTTTCAGCACCA
>DDCV01000046.1:0-17605 GCA_002335845.1 Rickettsiales bacterium UBA1997
TAAGGCGAGCATAAAGTTTATATTCATTAATGTCGCCATTTTCTTGGGTTGGCTCGCGACCATTTTCATTAACAAATTGATTTATATCGCAAAAAGATGCAGTAAGGCGATCATCAGATGTTGCCTCTTCTTGCTTAGGCTTTGTCTTTAATAAACCTAAATCATCATCTTGTATTAATTTGAGTAAATCTTCCTTATCCATATCCTATAAATTCTGCTTTCTGCGTTGATTTTGAATATATATTATCGCCTCAGCCAATCTTCTTTCTAGTGGATCAAGCGAATTAATGTTTGGTTGATTGTTATTATTTTTCACAAAATTTTTAACTTTTGGCCAAAGTATCAATGCTTCTTCATCGGTCATTTGAATGCGAGTTGCTTCAATAGCTTCTTGAATAACCCTAAAAACTTGCGATGTAACAGATTTTGAAAGGATCTCGAATGCCTTTTGAAATGGATTTACCGTATCAATTAAATCAATATTTAAATCATCAATATTAGTAAACTTTCTGGTCATTATCACAAATTGTTGATTACCAACCTCCTTAATTTCTCCATTTTTAATAACTGAATCAACTACAACATATTGGCGAACTTCCTCAACTTCATTATCAGAAAGTTCTGGGTATTTAATTTTAATAATTTTTGGAATCATAACTTTGTTAATAACCTCCGGATCAACATTTCCCGGCAAAGCCTTAATCATTTTATCATCTTGCAAGATTGAAGCCTTTAGATCATTCAAGTCAGATTCAACAATATCTTTTACTCTTTTTGAAGTTGGCTCTTTAAAGCCTCTAATCTTAATTTCCCCAGCTTGAGGTTTATCATCATCTGATAATTTAGTTCTAAACTTAAAGCTTGGTGCTAAAACTTGCTCCATTAATAAAGAGCAGGTAATTGCTTTGAGCATATTGTTAACCGATAGGGAAATTATGTCATCCTTAGCATCCGGTTGAGCAATTAAATTGGTAAATTGGGCATGAACTTTATTTTTACTATCGCGAGTACAGCGACCAATAATTTGAATAACCTCAGTTAAAGAGCCACGATAACCAACCGTTAAAGCATGCTCACAATATGGCCAATCAAAACCCTCTTTTGCCATTCCAAGAGCAATAATCAAGTCTACACCACTTTCATCTTTGGTATTTCTTAAATAATCCACCACCTTGTCACGGTCATTTTCTTCAACTAAATTGGCTACTTTTAATATTTTGCCATCTGAGTATCTTTTTAGATAAATAATTCCCGTTTCTTGATCTTGGGTCGCTACATCTCCAATTATATCAAGAATAATATCTACCTCTTGATATTTATCTTTAGTGGATTCACCAGCATTAACATTTGGAATATGAAGAATAGTTTTTTTATCAGTATCCAAAACCTCACTAATAGCCGATGTGTATTTACCTTGATAAAAATGATAGCCAATTCCAAGGGACTTAAGATGTGTGTAGCCATTTAACTGCTCATAATAATTATATGTTACTTTGGTAAATTTTGCTTCATCTTCTGGGCTTAAAACAGCAATTCCATCTCCTCTAAAATAAGATCCTGTCATTGCTACAATGTGAGCATTAGATTTATTCATCACGCCATGAAGCAAACTACCAAGACGACTACTATCTTTATCGGCAGAAACATGGTGAAATTCATCAATCGCCAACAGACAATCATTAAATTTCTCTTCTTCAATCTGCTCAAAAGCAAAGCGCAAAGTTGCATGGGTGCAAATTAGAATCTTTTCATCATTTTTCATGAAGTTAACAAAAGCCTCAACCTTGCTTTTTTCACCACCGGGAGTGCAAAGATTATTCTCATCTTTTGGCTCCCAATTGGAATAAAATCCATGTGCCATTAAATCTGTCTTAGAAAATGAACCGCCGATAGATTTTTCTGGAACCGTAACAATAACTTTCTTTAAACCTTGTTTATGAATTTTGTCCAAGGAAATAAACATCAAAGCCCGAGACTTACCAGATGCAGGGGGCGCTTTTAAGAGTAGATATTGTGCATCTCTACAAGAATAGGCGCGCTCTTGCATTTCACGCATACCCATTTTGTTTATATTAATACTCTTTCCTGTTTGAGCGTAATTGACTTCAACTATATTTGGCATATTTTTTGTTAATTATTTTAAATATCTTTATCAACTCCCTAAGGTTTTTGATTAATTTCCATTTCTCCCATAAAGTAACACAATAAAGTTGCTGGGATTTTAAGAATTGACAGGGAATTATCTGGCTCTGGCTTTACAATTCCAAAATCATCAGTTGATTTTGTAATAATATAGCCTCTCTTAATATCTTTTTGCGAACAAAATTCTAGCAACCCTTTGCAACTAGAAAGAGATGTGTGTTGTGCGCGATACTTAACTTCAAATGGAATAATTTCACTACCTATTTCTGCAACTAAATCTACTTCCAAATCTTTTTTACCGCCACGCCAATAACTAAAACGAATATTTTGATCATAATAGCGCGCAAATAAATGTTTAATCACAACTGATTCAGCAGCAACGCCAAGACTATCAGGGTCATCAATTATACTACGACCTTTTAGCATTACTGCTGGAGCAATTGCAGAGTCTGATAAGTAAATCTTATGCTTACCCCTTAAAACCTCTTTGCCATAACCAAAAGGCTGCAATTTTCTTATAAGATGGGCTGCCTCAAGTAATTCAATAAAATTTTGTGCTGTTGGACGCTTAATTCCTTCGAGATTTTTAGTTAAAACATTCATATCCAATATTCCTCCATCATGTAAGCACAAATAAAGGAATAGCTGTTCTAACTCTAATATACGACGCACACCAAACATTGCAGTCATATCACGCTTTAAAGCTTTATCTATTATATCTTCACGAAGTAACTTTTGTGACTGGTTGATAGTTTCAACTATTGCAGTTTGTGGAAAGCCGCCGCGAATTAAATAATCATGGAAGTGTGTTATATAAGAAGAAATAACATGGCTAGCTTGCAATAATTCCTTTTGTTCCCAATTAAAAATTTCTTTTAAAGATCTAATTTTTGGCAAATCAGGAGGAATTATTTGTTTAAGTTTTATATACTCATAAAATGATAAAGTAGTGAGGCGAATTGTGTGCCAGCGTCCAAGTCCAGATTCTTGTCCATCACTTAATATTGGAGTTGCAGATCCAGTAAAAATAACCCTTCTTTGCTTGGAAAAATCAACTTGATGCTTTATCCAAGTGCCACCATCATTAATAAATTGAGCCTCATCCAAAAACACATATTCTATTCCTTCTTGCTTTGCTTCTCTTTGGCGCCAAGCTTCTATGGCGGCCTCAATACCAGCTAATTTTAAAAGTGGATGATCAAAAGTTGCATATAAAATATTTGCAGCTGGAACGCCATCTTTTAGCAAATTGTCAATTGCTTGCATTATTAGGGTGGTTTTACCAATTTGTCTAGCGCCAGAAATAAATGTAGCACGCTTTGCTGGCGGATTCTTTATCCACTTATATAAATCATTAAAAGACGCCCTTTTCCAATCTGGTAAATCGGGAATTTTTTCACCTTGCCACCATGGATTAAATTGTGCTAATATTGCCGCTAATTCTTCTTTCTCGATTTTCATAAAATAATTAAATAAAATAACCTAATTTTTCTAAATATTAACTAAATCATATATATAATGCAAGTATACTTTAACTAAATTAGCACTTTAGTGTTATTTATGTAAAAAATAGAGCAATATCCTACTTTAAAGGTGTCGAATTCGATACCTTTAACCTTTCTTCATTAATCATTTTTTCGTAAAGTTTAAATAGGTATTCGAGCCTTTCTTCATCATTTGTGAATGGCTTTGAGCGATAACAACGTTCCACAGCTAAATCAAGATTATGGTGTGCTTCTTTTAAGCCTGTTGGCATCTTGTCTGGATCATAAAGCTCTGCCATTGTTTTTTCAGGATATTTTTCTCTTTCTTCTAATATGTTGTAAACATGACTGGTTAAGGTTTGTTTTTGTTTATCAGTTAAATCTGGAATTGGAAAGGTGTTGTAGCAAATTTCTGCTGAATATCTATATCCATTTCCCAATCTTCCACCAATAGCAGCAACCCAATTTGTGTGCATTTTTGAAGTTAGAACTGCAAAAATCCAAGGATCTGCATCATATATTGCTAGACCAAGATTTGATATTATTGTGTCTTTATCAAGGAAACCTATTGGTATATACTCTCTTCTATCGGATGAAACACTTGGAACAATAATTGAATTAGTATTTTTATGGCACATTTGTGCAAATTGATGCGGCCTTTCTGCCAAATATGGCCTTGCTGACTTTTTTCTAATTTCTCTAACATTTTCAATTCTTTTTTTTACCAATGGACTTGAAAGAGCAATCTGCAAATCTTCATTACCAATCCACAAACAATATCTTTCTTGCCCACGAATAAATTCTTGTGATCCAACAAGTCTTCTTATTATTTTTTTATATTTAGAATCTTTCTGTAATATTTCATCTTTTTGTAAGGTTGATAAAATTAATTCACCGCCGTCTGCAGGCATATTGCCAAAATTCATTTTTGGCAAATATCTCGATATTGGTTTATTAGTGCGGGAAACAACAATATTTGAACCAGATGCAAGATATGGGCTAATATTAGCAACCTCAGTTCTATTAATACCTGTGAATAGAAATTTTTTAATTTTTAAATTAATTGGCTTAACACCAATAATTGCAACCGTTACCCCGGCATTATATTTTGCATTATTTTGCCATTTAAAAGAAGTGTGGGCAAATAATATATCAACCCCAATATCAAATAGATGTGGCCACAATAAGCCAACAGAGTCTCCTTGGCAAATTGAATTAGTTGAAACAAAGGCAAATTTAGAATTGGTGTTTTGAATAAATCTAGAAGCTTTAAAAAACCAACAAGCAATGTAATCCAGATCTCTAAATTTTGGTAAGTAACCCTTAAATACAGCATCCATATCCTCTTTTTGCTTTTCATCTTGGTTTCTAGCTCCCAAATAAGGCGGATTTCCAATAATATAAATCTCAGCACTTTCATCTTTAGGACAAACATCTTCCCAATTAACTCTAGTAGCATTGCCACAAACAATTTTTCCACCCTCTTTAAGTGGCAATGTTGGATTTGAGCTGCCAAAAATTTCTTTAAATTTAACATTCATTTGATGTTCAGCAAGCCAAAGTGAAAGAATGGCCACTTCATGCGCAAAATCATCGAGTTCAATTCCATAAAATTGACAAAGCCTGATGCGCGAGAATAGATCAAAGTGAAATTGGGCTGCTAAATTTAACTGAGATTTTGGTATAATCTCCAATTGCCTTGATTCAAAACCAGAGGCAATTCTTTGTAGCTTTTGTAGTTGTAATAAAATTTCTATTTCAAGATTTCTTAATTCTTTATAAGCAATAATTAAAAAATTCCCCGATCCACAAGCTGGATCAAATATTTTTATATTTGATATTCTTTCCAATAATTTATTTAAAGCCTTTGGCTCATTTCGATGCGTTTCTAATATTTCCTTTAAATCATTCAAGAAAAGTGGCTCAATAACTTTCATTATGTTTGGCACAGAAGTATAGTGCATTCCAAGCCCACCACGCTGATCCGGGTGAGCAACAGCTTGAATCATTGATCCAAAAATATCAGGATTAATTGCCGACCAATCAAGTTCACCACAATCAATAAGCATTTTTCGTGATTTGGCTGAAAATTCTGGTGCAAAATATCTATCGCCAAAAAGCCCACCATTCACATAAGGAAACTCTTTTAGATAATTTGGATAATGTGAATTATCTTTTGTGTTTAAAGCCTCAAATAGCCTATTTAAATATTGATTTAAATCTGAGCCATCTTGTTTAGTATGAGATGCTATGGAATTGGTAAAAACTCCTTTTTTAAAAATACCAGTATCTTCGGCAAAGAAGCAAAATAATAAGCGTGATAAAAATATATTGAGAGAATGCAGATTATCTTTTGTTGTGAATTTATTATCTTTTAAAATTTCATCATAAATCTTGGCCATTTTCTCGGCAGCCTTAACATCTGCTGGGTTTTCATTTTGATGAGATGTTTTTTCCATACCAGCCCAAGGCAAAAAGAAATCAAAATGTTTGTGCAAATCTTTTATCTCAATATCTAGGGGGGCGTTTATTTTGGTGTCAATAGCAAGAATAGTCTTGTAATTTGTGACAATAATAAAGCGAGGATTATGGCGATATGTGCTATCATCCTTACTTAAATAATCTATGGCTTCGTGCAAATCTTGACTTTCAACGCGCCAGAAAAAGAGTTTTTTCTTTATTATTATTTGATCATCTTTCTTTGATAAATTGCTCTTACCTTTTTTAAGTAAAGTTACTGTTGATTTAGGAAATCCATAAGCAAGCAATAGATCAAAGATAAAATCTTCTTTGGTAAAATTATTTACCAGCTTTAGCAGGTTTTGCTCAATATTTATACTCATTCTATTTAAGATCTTTATATATGGGAATTGATATTAGGTGAAGTTTAGAATTAAAATTTTATTATAAATTTCCAATGTCTTTTGACACATCCTTTTGTTGCTAAACTTCATCTCAACATTTTTGCGGCCATTTTTGCCTATTTCTTCTAGTTGAATTTTTTCCATATTAAGAAGTTTTGATATTTTTTTATGTAACTGCAAAGCGTCATTATTTTTGACAATAAAACCAGTTTTGTTTTCAATAATTGTTTCTAAAAAGCCGCCAATATTGGTGGCGATTATGGGTTTTAAGCAGGATTGAGCCTCAATTGGAATGCGGCCAAAGGCTTCGGCTCTTGTGCTTGGTGCTATCACAAAATCACAAATATTATAAGCTGCTGGCATATCAGAGCAATTGCTAACTATTTTAATTTTTTGCGATAAATTGAGATCTGTTATTTTTTTTATTAATCTTTTTTGATAATCCTCATGGCCATGATTTGAGCCAGCCATTATGCATAAAAACTCATCTTTTATATTGGCCAAAGCATCAATCAAAAATTCATGACCTTTCCACGAGGTAAAGCGTCCGGGCATGAAGATGATTTTTTGCTTATTATTTGTTATTTGCCATTGTTTTTTTAGATCATCACAGCGTTTTTTGTCGATATTTTGTGGGTTAAAATAATCAAGATCAACGCCGCGCGCAATTACTTTTAATCGATTATTTTTAATTTTATTATATTGCTTAGGATAGTTTATGCTAATATATTGTTTTATATAGTTTGAGACAGCGATGATGTAGTCGCTTTTAAGCATAAAACTATTATATAATTTTTTGATTATTGAGTTTTTAAATATAAAATTAGTGGAATAAGTGCCGTGAACTGTAGAAACTAGCTTAGTTTTTGAGTTCTTGCAGGCAAAATAGGCGCTTATCATAGGCGCTCGAGAGCGCACATGTAAAATATCAATTTGATGCTTTTTTATTATATTTTTAAGCTTTTTAATATTTCTTATAATTCTAAGGGGATTTTTGCTTTTAACATCGAGTTGAATAAATGATATATTGTTTTTAATAAGCTGTTCAGTCATTTTTCCACCTAGTGAAATAACGATAGATTTAAAATTATTTTCCTGCAAAAAAATACTTATATCAACAACTCCTCTTTCAACACCGCCGCTTTCAAGCGAAGGTATGATTTGAGCAATTACAGGCTTTTTTTTACTCATAATGCTATATTTTAATTATTTATTTAAAAAAACTCTTTACCAATTTCTCGCCATAATATCGATATTAGTATCTTTAATATGGTTTAGCAGAGCTATTTCTTTTATGAAATATATTACTGAAAACGGCATCAGCATTGGCAAGTTTTTTTATCTATTTATTTTAATTTTGCCGTGGTTACTCATTTTTATTGTGCCAATCTCAATATTTATTGCCGTGATTATGGTTTATGGCAAGATGATAAAAAGCAATGAAATAACTATTCTCAAAAATTCTGGACTAACTAAATTTCAAATTTCAAAGCCAATTATATCCTTGGCAATTTTGGCTTCAATTTTTTGCTTTATAATATCTTTTTATCTAATGCCATTTGCAAATAAGCAGCTTAGATTGATGCGAATAGATTTTGCCAATAATTATGCTAGCTTAGCTTTTAACCCTAAAACTTTTGAAACAATCAATAATCTAACAATCTATATTAAGGATCGCGATGAAAATAACCGCCTCTATGGAATTATGTTAAATGATGAGAGGTCGAAAAAAAACTCTATCACAATTACAGCAGAGTCTGGAGATATTGTGGCCCAAGATAGCTCGGTTTACTTATATATGGAGAATGGCACGGTGCAGCGTTATAATTATGACAAAAATAGCACTGAGATATTAAGTTTTGATAGCTATGTCTTTAACTTAACAAGAGATAAGGCCAGAGATGGCGAAATACAATGGAAGTCTAAAGAGAGATATTTTCATGAGCTACTAAATTACGAAGATGGGTTGCCTGATAAAACTATTAAAAAAATTAGGTCAGAAATTCATGAAAGAATAACATATCCAATGTTGCCGCTAATCCTAACATTTATTGCTATTGCAGCAATTTTATATGGTGATTTTAGTCGGCGCGGCAATGTTAAAAATGTTGTCACTGCTGCTTTATGCGGCATAGTTTTTATGGCTCTGAATATAACATCTTATGAGATGATAGAAAATTCATCTAAATTAACTCCTATTTTATATATAAATATAGCTATAGCCCTAATTTTAGCCTTTATATTTATATATGATAAAAATCATAAAATAACATGATGCATAAAATGCCAATAAGCACAATAAATATTTATATTGCCAAAGATTTTTTATGGCGCTTTTTACAGATAATCAGTGTTTTTGCGCTATTAATGTTTTTTATTAATCTGCTTGATTCTCTTGATAGAATTAGGTCATCTGATGCTTCTTTTTTTGTTGCTATAAAAATGGCATTTTTACAAATCCCAGCTTTTCTAAATGACATAGTGCCGTCTTTAGTTTTGATATCAGCTATTGTCACATTTTCTATATTGTCATCTCGTAGTGAAATAACCATAATTCGCATGGGTGGCTTTTCTTTATGGCAAATTGTCAGGCCAGTTGCAATAAGCGCTTTTATTTTGGGGTTTTTTTGGATATTGATTGTAGGACCAATATCCATATTTATGACTAAATCTTTGCAAAATATCGAAAGAAAATATATCGATCAAGAGGTGAGGGAGGTTTTGGAGCCAAAAAATGGCATTTGGCTTAAGCAGGGAAATAAAGATCAAGAAGATCAAGAAATCATAATTCAAGCGCGAAAAGTTTACAAAGATAAGGTGGAGTTAAGGGATGTAAAAATATTATTTTTTAATCAAAAAGGCCTATTTTATAAAAAAATAAATAGCAAAAATATGGTACTAAATGATGGCCATTGGATGATTGAAAATGGAATTTTAAATGACGAGAATAACATCAATGAAAAAGTAAAAAACATCAAAATAGCAACTGATTTAAAAGCAGATTTTGTTAAACAAAAAATTGTTAATAATTTTCAAAATGTAAAGCTTTTTTCAGTTTTTGATCTACCGCGACTCATAAAAAATCTAGAACTGTCAGGCTTTTCATCAAATAAGTTTAAAGTATATTTTTATGGATTATTAAGTAAGCCATTTTTGTTTGTAGCAATGATATTAATCGCCTGCTATTTTGGATTGGGCCATATTCGCAATCAAAGAAATTCACTTATGATATTTCTGGGCATAATTTTTGGCTTAACCATATATGTCTCTTCAACAATTTTAGAAAATTTAGGATCATCAGGCATAATCCCAAATTTTGCTGCAACTTGGCTAGTGATTATTATGTGTCTATCTTCCGGCATTTTAATGATTTATAATAAAGAAAATATCTAATCTTTAATATATTAGCCTTTTTATTGTTATGACAATATGTTGTAAATAGAATCGGTTATTTTTTTTAAATCATTTTTCGATATATTTAATGGCGGCATGAGGTAAATGCAACTAGAGAGAGGGCGTAAAAAGACGCCATAATTTATAATATTTTGACGCATTTTTAATATTTCTTCCCAGCTTTTATCAAATTCTACAACACCAATGCTGCCAACAACTCTAACATCTCTTACATCTTTTAAATTGCGGCATTTTTCCAATTCTTTTTTCATAAAAGCTTCATCTTGCTTGGTTTTTGCCTCATAATTTTCTTTATTAAAAATATCAATCGAAGCATTTGCAGCAGATGCTGCTAGAGGATTTCCCATAAAGGTAGGGCCGTGCATTAGCGCTAAATCTAGTGAATCGCCCAAGAAATTTTGGTAAATCTCATCGCTAGTTAGTGTGGCAGCTAGTGTCATCATGCCGCCAGTCAAAGCTTTGCCAACGGTTAAAATATCTGGTTTAACTTTATTGCTATGATTGAAAGCCATTTTTTTACCAGTGCGATAAAAGCCAACAGCGCATTCATCACAGATAAATAAAATATTATATTTTTTAGCAATGAGGTAAATTTGTTCAAAAGTTTTAATATCACAAAATTTCATACCGCCAGCGCATTGCACTAATGGCTCGATAAAGATTCCTGCGAGTTGTTGTTGGTTATTTTTTAAGAAATCTTCAAATTTATCAAAATCATTTTGATTTTGCGGTAAATCTAGAGAGAAATTTTCTAATAATATGTTTTTAAATTTCTTATGCATGCCACTTGATAAATCAGCCAATGACATTGCGCCTGTGGTGTCACCATGATATGAATTTTTAAAAGAGATAAATTTAGTTTTTTGTGGCTGCTTAATATTGATATAATATTGCCAAGCGATTTTCATCGCCACTTCAATTGCGGTAGAACCTGAGTCAGAAAAGAAACATTTATCCATATTGGTAAATTGACAAAGACGATAAGCCAATTTGTAAGTTTCATCATTGGCAAAGCCTGCCAGCATTATGTGAGGCAATTTTTTAACTTGAGATTTTATAGCCTTAGTGATATGGGGATGGTTATAGCCATGTGCCACTGACCACCAAGAAGAAATACCGTCAATTAAAGTGCGGCCATTTTTAAGATATATCTTGCTGCCGCGAGTTTTTTTAACCTCAAGCTGTGGTAGATGGTTTTGCATTTGAGTATAGGGCAGCCAAATGTAATCTTTACCTTTTCTAATATTAGTCATCTTGTGTAAAGCTTTTTAGATTTTTTTCAGCTAATTTGTGCCAAAAGCTATTATCATAATTTTCCTTTAAGAATTTTAATGATTTTTTGGCCAAATCTGTTGCGCCAAGATTGATATAAGTTTCAGCTAATCGATAATATGCCTCAGGAGTTTGGTTAGAATTTTTATAATTATCTATCACTACTAAAAAATTATTAATCGCACCAATATAATTATTTTGCTTATATTGAAAGCGTGCTTTTGACATGTAACTACCAGCTATATGATCTGTGATAAATGACAATTTTGATTTAGCATCGGCGCTATATTTTGAGTTTGGAAATCGTGATATCAAATTATTAAAAATTAAAAGAGATTCTTGGCTAATATTTTGCGCTCGATAAATATTGGGAATTTGATCGTAATAAGCGATACCCTTCATATAAAACATATAATCAATATATTCATTTGCAGGATTAAGGCTAATAAAATTATCGATATTACTTACCATATTGACATAATCATCATCCTTATAGCGAGCATAAACAGACATAATTTGACCATCAACACCCCACTTTGAAAATGGATATTCATCAATAATTTTTTCAAATGTTTCAGCGGCTGTGATATAATCCTTATCCTTTAATAATTGATGAGCATCTAGATATAATGTTGCCGCAGATTCTTTCTTATCCTTGACGCAAGAAGAGGTAAGGGCGGTAAAAATTATTATTATTAATATTTTGCTAAATCTCATCATTTCTAATAGTCAAGCTAAGCTTATGGGCATCTAGTCCCTCATTTTTAGCAATTAAGGCAGCAAAATTGGATATTTTATTAAAAGATTCTTTCGGGCATTTAATAATTGAGATACGCTTTAAAAAATCAAAAACAGATAAGCCGCTAGAAAATCGTGCAGTACCTTCGGTTGGCAAGGTATGGCTAGGGCCAGCAATATAATCACCTATTGCCTCTGGACTATAATTTCCCAAAAATATGGCGCCAGCATTAGTAATATTTTTTAATATTATATCCTCATATTGACTGATTATTTCTAGATGTTCAGGAGCTATAAAGTTAGATATTAAGGCCGCATCCTTAATATTATTTATAACAAAAATCGCTGATTTCTTTAATGATGATTGAATTATTTTCTTTCTATCTAGCTGCTTACTAAGGTGCTCAATTTCATCTATAATTTGACAAGAAAATTGATAATCATCAGTGATAATAAAAACTTTGGAATCTTCACCATGTTCAAGTTGTGATAATGCATCAGCTGCAACCCAAGCAGCTTTAGCATGCTTGCTCTCAGCAATAATTGTTAAATCAGTGGGACCTGCAATCATATCAATACCAACATCGCCAAAAACTAATTTTTTTGCCATGGCCACATAAGAATTGCCAGGGCCTACTATTTTATCAACCTTGTCAATTATATTTGTGCCATAAGCCATAGCTGCAATGGCTTGAGCTCCGCCAACTTTATAAATCTTTTTAATATTGCACAAGCTAGCTGCGTATAAAATAGCAGGATTTATTATATTATTTTTTGCAGGAGTAAATAAAGATATTTCATCAACTCCAGCAACTATTGCTGGCACGGCCGACATTAAAACTGAACTTGGATAAGAAGCGCTGCCACCAGGAGCGTAAACCCCAACTTTTTTAAGAGATTGCCATTTATTGCCAAGAGTTAAGCCAGCATCATCATCGTATAATATATTTTGCGGCAGTTGTTTTTTGTGATATGATTCAATTCTTTTATAAGAGTGATGCAATGCTTGTTGCAAATTTTCATCTATCTGACTTTTGGCATCTTTTATCTCATCATCAGTTACTAATATTTGTGAAATATTATCAAATCCGGTCTCGTCAAATTTGTTGCAATAATTTATTAATGATGAATCGCCATTTTCTTTGATATCATCAATAATATCTTGGGTAACTTTAATGATTTTATCATTATTTTTAGTGCTTTGTTGCAAAAAATACCCCACATCTTGTCGCCAGCTATTATTTGTGCTATTTTGAACGCTATCAATATTAAGAATCTTCATTTTATTATTAATTTATCACCAATTTTAATAGCTAATTTTTTAGCCAACCCAGCATTAATTTCTAGCACTTTATCAACTTTTATTTGCGAAGATATTATGGCCAAAGATTTTTGTTTAGCTCTGTTTTTAATCTTGGTAATTTGATTATTTTTATCAATGAATATCATATCAAGATCAATTAAGGTATTTTTCATCCACATATTTACTATTTTCTCCTGTTTAAAAATAAATATCATAGCATGATCTTGTGGCAATTTTTTTAAATTCATCAAACCATATTGTTGCTTTTGCTTGGTATCAGCAATTGCTGTTTTAAATTCAGCAATAATATTATTTTGCGAATTTAAAACTTGTATTTTGTGGTGATAATTTTCAAAATCTTGATTGAAGCTACTAATTTCTTGTGCTTGTAAATTTTCATTTAACAAAGTGCCAAAAATAACAATCGTCACAAAAATAAATCTTTTTATTATCATATCATCGTTTTTTGCATTAAGTAGCTGGGCTAATAATAGCTTAACCTTTGATGATGGAGCTAAGCAAGTAAAGATTAAATCGAAAATTATTGATATCAAAAGAAAATCTCAAACCATATATTTCATCGATAATGTTTCTGTTGAAAGCGGAGATAGCTCGCTCATAGCTGATAGAATGAAAGTGATATATGAAGAAGATTCTTCTAATAGCGACTCTAATATAAAGAGAATAGATGCTTTTGATAATGTAAAAATATTTGCTAATGATTTTGTCGCAACCGCTAAAAAGGGACATTATGATCCAAGGCAAGATGTTTTTATATTGCAAGAAGAGGTTGTGGTTAACAATGGAATGTCTATCGCTAGTGGTGAGCATTTTTTATATGATTTAAAAAATGAAAAAGGTATTTTTATAGGTCAAAAAAATAAAACCAATATTGCTTCAGATAAGCTACAAAAAGATGGTAGGGTGCAAGTTATAATTAATCAGGATTTAGAATCTATAAATAATGAAGAAAGAAAAGACTAAAAAAATTTTAAAAGTTAAGCAAATAACTAAAAAATATGGCCAAAAAGAAGTAATTCGTGGCGTTGATTTTTCTATTGAGCAAGGCGAAGTTGTCGGCTTGCTTGGTCCAAACGGCGCAGGTAAAACAACTTGTTTTTATATGATTGCTGGCCTGGTAAAAGCCACTTCTGGTAATATTTTTATTGATAATCTTGATATAACTTTGATGCCAATGTATCAAAGAGCAAAGCTTGGAATTGGTTATTTACCTCAAGAAGCTTCTATTTTTCGTGATATGAGTGTGGAAAATAATATCTATTCAATATTAGAAATATCTGAAAATGATAAAAAGATTAGGGATAAAAAGCTAGAAAGCCTGTTAGATGAATTTTCAATACAGCATATCAGAAAATCCCACGCCCTATCTCTTTCTGGCGGCGAGAGAAGAAGGGTAGAAATTGCCCGTGCTTTAGCTACGGATCCTCTTTTTATACTACTGGACGAACCCTTCGCTGGTGTAGATCCAATTGCCATCAATGATATTCGTAAAATGGTGATCCACCTTAAAGATCGTGGCATAGGCGTTTTAATAACAGACCACAATGTGCGCGAAACCTTATCGATAGTTGATAAGGGTTTTATTGTTTATGATGGTAAAATTTTAGCCTCAGGCACTAAAAATGAAATCATAAGCAATGATGATGTGAAAAAGGTTTATTTGGGAGAGTCTTTTTCTATTTGAGTGTAATAAGTTACAATTAAAAAATTAAGTGAGTGTTGTTTGACTTGGAGCAAGTCCAATTTAGATATTGATTGTTCCTAAATCGAATATATTTTAAAGATGGGTCGCAAAAGGATTTAGCGCCTAATGCCATTTTCATAAATTAAATACTTATTTACTGCATCTTTGTTATTTTTATTTTTTAATTTTAAAACTTGAAGTATCTAGATACTACGGCGCTTTAAAATTAAATCTAAAAATAAAAATATTTTGTAAATAAGTATTTAATTTATGGAAATAGTATAATTTAGGGACGTCCCTAACGCAAATATAAATCAAGTAACTATGTTATTTTTAAAGAAATTAGATCGTTTTTTGCTGCAAGCAAATAAACAAAATATTATTGATGATAATCTTTGCAAAGATTTGCAGGAATTTGCCATAAAAAGTAACAATAAGTCTTCAATTAATACTGTCATTGGTGCGATTGGCTTTTTCGGAGCTCTAACCACAATGCAAGGCTTAATGCTTATAGTATCTCATAATTGGTGGAAAATTACAGATTTTGTTAAGATATCCACATATATAATAAGTCTTATAGCGTTTCACATAGCTGGAATTGCAATGAAAAATAAATATCCTAGAATCTCTGAGTCACTGCATTTCTTAGGTGCCGGATATGTTTTGGCTGGAATTGGGCTTGTTGCTCAAATTTATAATTTGAGTAGCACTGATGGCAGCGCATTTCTACTTTGGTTTTTAATGATAGTACCTATGGCTATTATATTAAGGAATCAATGGATCGGTGCGATGTCGGTATTTAGTTTTTATTTATGGCTAAATATTTATTTAGAGCATTATGGTTACTACAAGCATTCTATAAATATTATATTTTATTTTACTATATTTTCCATCAATTTAATTCTTATTCCTAGATTGTTAAATTCATTCAATAATTGCTTTGATCACTTAAGAGTAATTGGGGCTACTGCTATAGCTGCAATTATTGTTATAATGGGATTTAGTCATGAAATTATGCGTTATAGTCACAACCATTTGATATCATTTCACTGGATAGTAACTCTTCTTTTAATATTTAATTTCATAGTGCTATTTTATCTCATTATAAAAGAGCAAAGAGAAGAGGCGGTGCTGGGATTCGATACCGGATTATCTATATTGTTAATTATCACAACTTCATTACCGCTATTTTTTGCAGGCAATACAAATGTGGTGGTTATATCTGCCCTTTATTGGGTGCTACATTTTTTATTTGGAGGATTTATTATTTATCAAGGATCTTTGAAAGCAAATACAACTTATATTAATTACGGGATGTGGTATGTTTCGCTAGGAATTTTCATTAGATTTATAGATATAGTTGGGAGCATGCTTTTATCGGGAGCAATGTTCATCTTCTTTGGTGCTATAATGCTAGGTCTATCATTCTTAGTAGAGAAATTTCGTAAAAAACTTATAATTAAAATACAATAGACTAATGTTTAATAAAAAAAGAAACATCTTATTGTTGATGTTGGTAGGATTGCAGGCGATATTTTTTTTAACATGGTCGCTTGTAGAATATAGCAAGTTATCCGATCCAGAAGCCGAGGAAATTCTTGTTAAAACAATACCTATTGATCCAAGAGATCTTATAAGTGGAAATTATTTTATTTTACGATATGAGTTTAGTGATAGTCGAAGTTTCAAGAAAAAATCTCTTAATTTATATAAAAGACAAGGTGATGAAATATATGCGGTTCTAGAGAAGAAGAATCAATATTATTCACCTAATTACATAACTTATAACAAGCCGCAAAAAATTAAAAAAAATCAAGTGGTAATTAAAGGCAAAGTAGGAAAATATCGTAGGTTAGAATATGGAATAGAAAAATATTTTATTAATGAAAATACTGCAGAGCCAAACCCTAGAAAAGATAAAATAGAAGTTCTTCTTGCAATAGGTAAAGATTACTCTCCTAGGATTAAAAAATTATATGTTAATGATAAAGAGTTTGATCAATCTGAATATCAAAAAAATTAATATTATTACACCATTAATTTATGAACTGGTGAATATGTAAAGAATAGTCGAAAATATTGATTTTGCTAAATGTTATTTTAGCTTTTGACAGATTCCTTAGTAAATTGGAAATTCTTGACATATTTTTAAAACTCTGTTTTTAGTTTCTTGTTCAAGGTTTTTATTGCCTTCTTCACCATTTTTAACGTATCCTTCCAAGACGCTAGCAATCATATTGCCTATCTCAACAAACTCTTTTTCTTGAAAGCCTCTTGTTGTTGCGGCTGGGGTACCAAATCTTAAGCCAGAAGTTACAAATGGACTGCGCGGATCATTGGGAATGGCATTTTTATTGCAAGTTAAACCTGCTCGCTCCAAAGATTTTTCAGCTTCCTTACCAGTTAATGTCTCAAGCGGCGTTAAATCTGCTACCATTAAATGACAATCTGTGCCACCAGTAGTAATTTTAAGGTTATGA
Organism: Rickettsiales bacterium UBA1997; assembly: GCA_002335845.1. The sequence goes on from DDCV01000046.1 coordinate 17,403, forward strand.
TTCACTAAAGTTTTAGATAAAATTTGGGCATTTTTAATAATTTGTGCACTATATTCCCTGAATTTAGGTTGTAATGCCTCATGAAATGCGACAGCTTTAGCAGCAACAACATGCATCAAGGGACCGCCTTGTAAGCCAGGAAAAAGAGCGGAATTAATTTTTTTAGATAAATCTTCATCATTAGTTAAAATTATACCACCTCT
>DDCV01000046.1:17699-24784 GCA_002335845.1 Rickettsiales bacterium UBA1997
TAATTTTGGTTTATGTTTTTTAGCCAAATCTCTTACTTGATCATAATCAATTAAGCCATCATCTTCTTTAATACCATATTGTACTGAATTTAACCACATGCCCGAAATTGTTCTCATGGCGCCATGGGTTAAATGACCACCTGCAGCTAAACTCATACCTAAAATTGTATCATGAGGCTGTAAAAGAGCTAAATAAACCGCTAAATTGGCGCTAGCGCCAGAATGCGGCTGAACATTAGCAAATTTTGTGTTAAATAATTTACAAACCCTCTTTATTGCCAAATCTTCAACTTCATCATAAAACTCACAACCGCCATAATATCTTTTTTTAGGGTAGCCTTCGGCATATTTGTTGGTAAAAATAGATCCCTGAGCTTGTAAAACCGCTTTACTAACTATATTTTCTGAAGCAATTAGTTCAATTTGATCTTTTTGACGCGACATTTCTTGATCAAGAAGGTCAGAGATTTTTGGGTCAATATCTTGTATAGTTGAGGTAAAAAATGTCATAATTGTTTTTCTTTTAAAATTCTTAGATGATGTTTTTTTTCTGATTTAATAATTTTTGTGATTTCGTCACTAGTTAATTGCTGATTATATGATTTTTTTATTTCATTTCGTTTAAAAGGAAAAAATCTACTAGAGCAGTCAGCATAATAAATAATAAAATTTTTAGAACGAAAAGATATATTTAGTTTAGCTTTATACTCCTCATCGCTATAAAATATATAAAGAAAGTCAATTTCCAATATATTTTCATCTAATGAAGAGGATGTAATAAAATCTAAAAACTCATTCTTGCATTTGAAAGTAATTTTATAACCATCCATAGCATAAGAATTCATAACTGAAATTTCTACTCTCTTATAAAATCCATCAAACTTCTTGCAGGCTGCAATAAATTCTTCAAAAAGCTTCTTCAGGGAGTTTTTAGCTAATTTTTGAATATTTTCTGTGGTTTTATACTCATCATTATTCTTTTTGATATTTTTGTAAGTGGCTTTTAAAACGGCAATTTCTTTATCTAAATCATCTTCTTCTTCAATTTCTTCACCCTTAGCACCTTTTATCATAATTTGTAGTGAATAACAAAGATTTTGGGCAATATATTCAACAAAATCCTCAAAAACTCCACCATCAGCTTTTCTTAAAGAGTTGAGATAGTTTGTTTTGTCGCTAGTTTTTATGATTACAGGCGGGAAGTGAAATTTCATTAAAATAAAATTCATCAATATTCTAGCAATGCGACCATTACCATCGTCAAATGGATGTATTCTAATAAATTTATAATGAAAAGAAGAGGCTATTATTACAGGATCAAAATCTTTTTTTTTCAATTCCGCTTCATACCAATTTATTAAATCAGTCATTTTGGCTGGTGTTTCTTCGGGCGTGGCAAAATAAAAAATTTCACCAGTTGTAGTTTTTACATGGTTTGGTGTGGATTTATATTTGCCGATTTCAATTAGTTTTTTAGTCTTGTTGCCATCAATAGTCTGCACATCAACATAGTAAGGTTTTTTGATTATAATTTGATGTAACTCACGAATGAAGTTTTGAGTTAGGGGGCGATTAGATTTTACAATATCTTCAACTAGTTTTATGGCATCATTATGACCTTCAATTTCTAAATGATCTTTTAGTGGCTTGCCAGAGGAAGTTACTCCATGCAAAAGTAACATTTTGGTTTCGCCAAAATTTAGTGAATTACCTTCAATGTTATTTGAATGAAAATTCCAATCTAACCTAAATTTGCTAATTATTTTTTGCTCTTGCTCACTGTTAATCGGTCGCAAATCATCAAGCTTCTTTTTTAAATCATATGCTTGTGCAATATATTTCATTACTTATGAACTGGTTAATAATATTTACAATCCAAATTTATTAAAGCTTAACTTCTCTTCAATTTTATTAATTAATTTATCAGATAATTCAGTTTTTTCGCTAAAAAAACTCTTAATAAATGACTTTTTAGCTGTAATGTTGATTATTTTAACTTTTTTACCATATTTTTGCTGCAATTTTTCTCTTATATCACAAATTTCGTCGATTAAACCAAGATCTTTGGCAGTTTTTCCAGACCAAAATGCTCCAGAAAATATTTTATCTTCACCAATATCTTTAAGAGATTTTTCTAATTTTTTGCCACGAGAGGTGCGCACCATGTCTTTAAAGCTATTAAATATATCTTTTTGGGCTGATTTTAATATATCTATATTTTCTTTAACTTCGGGTACAAATGGATCGAGAATAGCTTTATTTTTTCCTTCTGTGTAAATGCGGCGCTCAACACCGATTTTTTTTATCAGATCAACAAAACCAAAGCCAGAAAAAATAACACCTATACTGCCAATAATTGATGAATTATGGGCGTAAACCTCATCACCACTTAATAATAACCAATAGCCACCAGAGGCGGCAACATCGTGAGCAAATGTAAAAACAGGAATTTTTTTCTCTTTGGATAGATTGCGAATAGCATTGTAAATAAGTTCAGATTGAACAGGAGATCCGCCGGGGGAGTTTATAATAATAGCAACAGATTTTACATCATCTATTTTAAAGGCTTTTTCAAGAAGGGGTAGGGTATTTTCATAATTTATGCCGGATGATATTTTGGAGTCGCGACCGATGACGCCCTGTAAGTTGATGCAGGCAACCTTTGGATCTTTGCTAGTAAAATTATTTTTGATGAATTTTTTAACTTTTGCTAAAGTTATTTTTTTTAAATTAAATGTTTCCAGATATGGTTTTTTTAAATTAAATTTTTTTGGTTCGGTATTTTTTGCTTTTGTCATCTATTTATTTAGTTGATTTTAAAATTCCTAATATCAGTAAGGTGTCCATTTATTGCAGCTGCAACAGCCATCTCTGGACTCATGAGATGAGTTCTGCCGCCGCGTCCTTGGCGACCTTCAAAGTTGCGATTTGATGTTGAAGCGCATCTTTCACCACTTTCTAATTTGTCTGCATTCATAGCCAAACACATTGAGCAGCCAGGTTGGCGCCATTCAAATCCAGATTCAATAAAAATTTTATCCAAACCTTCTGCTTCAGCTTGTTCTTTTACAAGCCCAGAACCTGGAACAATCATAGCTAATTTTATAGAATTTGAAACTTTATGACCTTTGGCAAATATTGCTGCGCGTCTTAAATCTTCAATACGACCATTGGTGCATGAGCCAATGAAAACTTTATCAATAGCGATGTCTTGCAATGAAGTTCCAGATTCTAATCCCATATATTCCAAAGATCTTTTTACTGCAACTTGCTTAGCTTTGTCTTTAAAGTCAGTAGGAAATGGCACTGTGCTGGTAATTGGCAAGGAATCTTCAGGGCTAGTTCCCCAGGTAACTTGCGGACTTATATCTTCAGCTGCTAGATAAACTTCTTTATCGTAATGCGCATTATTATCCGACTTTAGCGACTCCCAATATTCCATAGCATCATCAAAATGTTTGCCTTCTGGAGATAAAGGGCGATTTTTTAAATAATCAAATGTTACTTTGTCAGGTGCAATTAGACCCGCTCTTGCCCCAGCCTCAATAGACATATTACATATTGTCATGCGGCCTTCCATAGAAAGACTTTCTATGGCTGATCCTGAATACTCAATAACATATCCAGTTGCGCCAGCAGTTCCTATTTTGCCAATTATTGCTAAAATAATATCTTTAGCTGTTACTCCTTTTTTTAAAATGCCATCAACCTTAACTAAGAAGTTTTTAGCCTTTCTTTGTATCAAGGTTTGCGTTGCCAAAACATGTTCCACTTCGGAAGTTCCAATACCAAAAGCCAAGGCTCCAAAGGCACCGTGAGTTGATGTATGGCTATCTCCACAAACTATAGTCATTCCTGGCTGAGTCAATCCTTGTTCAGGGCCTACAATATGAACAATTCCTTGCTTCTTATTATCGAGATCAAAATATTTAATACCAAACTCAGAGCAATTGTTTTCCAGAGTTTCTACTTGGATACGCGAGGTTTTATCTTTTATACCCTTGGTGCCATTTCCCCTATCAGCGCTTGTTGTTGGAACATTGTGATCGGCAACTGCGAGATGAGCTTCTGGTCTGCGAGGCTTGCGATTACTCATTCTTAGACCTTCAAAAGCCTGAGGAGATGTTACTTCATGAATTAGTTGGCGATCAATATATATTAGTGAGGAATTTTTGTTGTCATCAACAAGATGCAAGTCCCAAATTTTATCATATAGAGTTTTTGCAATATTATCGTTCATTTGATATTAGAGGTTATGTTGTTTGTCATAAGTTAAATACAGTTATAATTGCATTAATTATTTTATTTGCAAGCAATACCAAATCCTTTGAATTTGTGAACTGGTTAACATATGGAGATATGGATGGGAATTGGTATAAGAGCCAATAAAGAGTAAGCATAAAAAAAGCCAGTCCAAATATAGACTGGCTTTTTTAGTAATTTTAATGCTGCAATAGATGTTTAATTTGCAATATTTATTCCATATTTTGCACCAAGATAGTCATTTACTGCGGATATTTCATCATCTTTTAGAGCTTTATCAAAAACTATTATTTCAGAAATTTGTCCGTTAAAATGATTTGCGGTGCCATTCATAGTATTTCCTACTACAAATTCACCAGCTCCAATAGCTAGAGTTATTTCGTCATTAGCATTAGTGCCTTTATTTGAGGATCCTGATATGGTTGCTGTATTTGAGTTAGTGTAGATGTCGATGTTGTCAGTGGTTGCTGCAGTAACAATCTCATCATCATTATTAACAGTTATGATACTGATATAGCTGCGACCCGCTTCTATTGTAGAGTCTGCTTGATTAAAATTATTAGTACCACCGTGAAATCCATAAGTGCCTGTTGCAGCTTGACCAATTCCACCAATTAAATCATTAGTACCAACGGCATCGCCTTGCGCAGCTATAATGCCTGATCCAACTACTGTTGGACTCCATACTGCGACAAAAGTGTAGCTATCGTCACCAGCAGTAATTGGCATTGAAGTAGTATTGGTGTTAGTGAATTCATCTGCTGTGCCATCAAACTCTATACTTGGTAATCCTGAGATTCCACTTTTAATATATTGAGGATCACCTGCTGCAGTAAGATCTATTCGATCTTGTCTTCTAACTACTCTATTATCTCTCCATGTTACTGGAACTGCGTCATATTCTGTTGTATTATCTTCAGCGTCAACAACTGATGTTTCTCTAGTGGTTTCAAGCCATAAAGATAATCCTGTAATTGAATTAATCGGGGATGAGTTGGTGATAGATTGAGCGGTTGTAAGCTTTATGTTTTGATAAAGATCTTGTCCTTTAACTACTGCACCAACTAATATACCTATAATAAGTATTACTATTGAAAGCTCAATTAGAGAGAAGGCTTTTATTTTTTTATTATTGATTTTCATGATTTTATCTTAAAATTAATTTATTGTAAAATTGAATTGGTAAAAAACTATCTGACTTAAAATTAATGACCATTAACTTTAAGTTGAATAGTTTTATTCATCAACTCAGCTACTTAATACCGTAACTAGATATTTGTCTACTTTTAAAACACAAGTATTTGTATGCGTATCGTAAGTCTAAATTAAAATTTGGCTCGTTAATTAAAATTAAGCAAATAAAAAATCACTTTTTTTTCTCACTTAATTCATTTTAGCTTCAAAAGCGAAATAAATGAATTATTGCTTTAGGTATAAAAAAATAAGCACCATTGAATAACAGATTTTTTTAAAAATTCAAACTATAAAATTTATGGCTGGACATTCTCAATTTGCTAATATCAAGCATCGTAAAAATGCTCAAGACAATAAGAGGTCTAAGCTTTTTACTAAGCTGCAACGAGAAATAACTGTGGCAGCAAGAACTGGTCAGCCTGATCCTGACTTTAATGCAAGGTTGCGTAGTGCAATTATTGAAGCTAAATCTAACAATATGCCGAAAGATCGAATTGACGGCGCAATAAAAAAAGTTATTAACGGCAATGATGGTGAAAATTTTGAAGAAATACGCTATGAAGGTTATGCTAATGGTGGAATCGCTATGATTGTTGAAGCTTTAACCGATAATCGCAATCGTACTGCTGGAGAAGTTAGAAGTATTTTTTCTAAAATGGGAGGAGCTTTAGGGGAGACTGGATCCGTTGGTTTTTTATTTGACCATGTTGGCGTGATACAGTTTAAAAGTGATATAGCTTTGGAAGATGATGTATTAGAAACGGCAATAGAATGTGGAGCAATTGATGTTGAGTCAACAAAAGAAATTCACATTATTTTTTGTAAAGTTGTTGATTTTAGCGATGTTAGAGATTCTTTGATAGAAAAATATGGCGACCCAATTTCTGCCAAGCTTGATTGGAGGGCTAAAGATTTAATTGAAATAGGAGATGTTGAGCAAGCTGAAAAGTTGCTAAAATTAATTGATTCCCTAGAAGATTTAGATGATGTGCAGTCTGTAACGGGAAATTATTCTTTTAGTGAAAAAGTTCTAGATTCTATTTAAATATAAAGGCTGTAATTATTATTATTAACCCGTGCACTAACTAGTTGACTTTTAACAAAAAGATTTTTTTTCTTGTAGATCTTGTTGAAAGCCATAGTACTTACTGCTACTTTGGTTTTTCAAGAAGATCTTCAAGAAAGAAAATACCGCAGTTAAAAGTCAACTAGTTAGCGCATGGGTTAATACAAAGCGCCTGTAAATTAATATAACTAATATATCAAATCAGATGGTTAATAATTCTTCCATAACTTTTGAGCTAATAAAGTCTCATAATTTAACTAATGATGAATATCAGAAAATTCTTGATATAATGAATCGAGAGCCAACCTTAACTGAGCTTGGAATTTTTAGTGCGATGTGGAGCGAGCATTGCTCTTATAAATCAACAAAAAAATGGTTAAAAACCATGCATACAAAAGAGCCTTGGGTTATATGTGGTCCTGGAGAAAATGCTGGTGTTATTGATATTGGCGACGATGATGCAATAGTATTTAAAATTGAAAGTCATAACCACCCTTCATTTATTGAACCTTATCAAGGAGCTGCAACGGGTGTTGGTGGAATTATGAGAGATGTCTTTACA
>DDCV01000004.1:0-7925 GCA_002335845.1 Rickettsiales bacterium UBA1997
CAATAAAAAGCTAATTTAGGCTGCTATAGTCATGTTTCATAAGTACTGGTAAAAAAATTCTAGTGCACCTAAATGGTGCATGAATATTTTTTACCAGTGCTTATGGAATATGAGATGGCAGAATAAATTAGCTTTTTATTGACGGATCTGGGTTTAATTAAAAAAATTTGACAAATGATAGCTTGTGACTTTGATGCAAGGGTATTTATTTTGCAGGAAGAATCTATGTGAAAATACAGGTAGAAATACTTAGCTAATCAAGATCCTTAAGTGATACAAATTATTGATAAATTGCGGCCGTAATTATCTTGGTTTTGTAAAGTTGAGCGTCGATAGCTGTGATAATTTTTTTCATCAGACAGGGTATCTATTTTGTTATTTTCAATATTATCGATGGGTAATTTATTTAAACATTCCTCAATAAAACCATTTAAATTAAACTGAAATTTATCTTTTTTAGATGATTTGGCAAAGAATTTATTATTTTTGGAATCTTTGGTCGTAAATTCGCTAACCAAATCTTGTGAAACCTCATAAGAATTTTGCTGAATCATGGGGCCAATTTCGCATGAAATATTTTTAGCACCAAGATCTATCATAGATTTCACGCTATTTTCAATAATTCCAGATAATGCGCCACGCCACCCCGCATGAATGGCGGCTATTATATTATTTTTTTTATCAAAAAGCAGAATTGGCGCGCAATCAGCGGTGACAATGCCAATGGCAATATTTTTTTGATTGGTAATTATTGCGTCAGCTTCAAGTCGATTATTTTTATTAAATTTTTTTGTTTCATCATCAATTGCAATCGCCTTATTGCTATGAATTTGCTTAACAAATAAGGTGTCATCAAATTTAAAATCTAAATTCCTAAGATTATTTTCTAAGTCGCTTCTATCTAATAATTGATTGTCAATTTTGCAGTTTTTGCCAAAAAAATGATATTTTATTGTCATAATTTATTACAAAAAAAATCTAGTTTTTTTATATATTCTTGCGGATCTTTAACTTTTACCAATGAATCTTTTGGGGTAAAAAATAGATCGTGAAGTCTTGTTAATAAAAACCTTAAGCTAGCGGCAATTAAGGCACTTTTTAAAATATCTTGCTCTTGTTGGCTAAATTTTCTTAAAGATTGGTAGCCTTGGAGTAGATTATCAAAATTTTCTTTAACAAAATTATTATTTTCATCAAAACACCAAGCATTAACAATGCAGCCAAAATCATATATAAAATTATCATTAGCAGCAAAGTAAAAATCTATAACTCCACTTATTTTTGGCTTTTTATCTTCATAATCAAAAAATACATTATCAGGAAAAAGATCAGAGTGAATAACGCCACAAGGCAAATTATTGCCATTGAAAGCATCTTTTATTATTTCAATATTTGTTAAAATTTTATCTTTTAAGTTTGGCTGATAATCATCAATCAAATGTATAAATTTATTAAAAAACGACAAAAATTTATCAATCCCAAGATCATTATCTCTAGTGCAATCAAAATCTTTTACAGCTAAATGCATCAAGGCTGCAACCTTACCAATTTCAAAGCAATGATCTTGACTAATATTGCTATAAAGACCTGATTTCTCAGGCTCTAACATTGAGCCATTAAGAAAGGTGACAATTAGTGATGATTTATTTTTAATTTTTGCTAAAAATTCTCCATCTTTATTGATAATGGGTTGCGGGCAGCAAATATTATGTTTTGATAGATGGTTAGTTAGATTGATAAAAAAGGGTAAATCTTGTGATTTAATGCGAGATTCAAAGATTGTTAGAATAAATTTTCCTAAAGTGGTGCTTATGATGAAGTTAGAATTATCGATGCCAGCAATAATTCCCTTAAAATCTATCAATTCCCCTAAATCATAATTTTTGAGATGCGCTTGAAGATCTTCCTTATTTAACTTGGTGTAAACTGCCATTTTACTCTTCTGTAATTCCTTTATATTTATTCCAACCTTGTTGATACATATTGTTGGATTTGGTATTTTGTGACCAAGATTTTTTGCCATTATTATCAACCCTCTTATGAAAAGATTCTGTTTTTTGGCTAAAATTAGTTTGTGGATTGCTAATTTTTATATTTTTTGCTATTTCTAGTGTTTTTATAGAGATATTTTGATTAATTTGCTTTTTGATTTGTGGATTTAATATTTCTGCAATAAATTTAGTGGTATTAGCAAAATAATTCATGACATCAAGTGTAGTAAAATCACCATTTTGACAAACATCGCGTGATATTGATAATAGTTCAAAATAGCGTGCAAAAAGTTCATTTAAAAATTGATTGGCTGGGTATTTTTTAACTTGATCAATCATTAATCTTTGCGACTCAGCTTTTAGAGTTATGATATGATTTTGGCTATTTTTCATATCAAGTGCGATGCATTTTCTAAAATCTTCATTGAGATTTATGCCGCTTTCAAAATCAACAGCATGCGCCATTTCATGAGCCAAAACATTATATGAGAGTTGGCGTAATATTATTTTTAGGTCTTTTTTGTAAAAAACCTTGTTAAAAGCGCGGTCAAAAAACCCCTGTTTGGTTGTTAAAAAACAGCCAATATTTGTATCCCAATCTTTAATAATCTTGATTTCAAAGATTAAATGCTTTTGCCAAAGTTTGGTTAAGATTAAATCAAGGCCATCCTTATATATATCTATGCGATAGAGATCGGTGAATAATTTGCTTAGCTTTTCGATATTATTTACACCTTCAAATGTGCTTTGAGGTGCGATAATTTCTGTAATAATATTTGCCATTATTTTTTCTTTAAAGGTCGGCAATATAAATCAAGGCGATGATCCACAAGCTCAAATCCCATATCTTTGGCGATTTTTATTTTGAGATTCTCAAGCTCTTCGCTATAAAATTCATGCACTTCGTCATTAGTGATATCAACCAAATGATCATGATGATCACCTTCATCTATTTTTTCATAACGGGCCTTGCCTTCATTTCTAAAATCATGCTTGGCAATAACATTATATTCTTCAAACACCTTCAAAGCGCGATATACAGTGGCAATGCCGATATTTGGACTAACCTTAGCGCATCTTCTATAAACCTCCTCAACATCGGGATGATCGTCGCTGCTAGATAGAATTCTGGCTACTAAAAGTCGATTTTCGGTCATTTTTATTCCTTGCTGAAGGCATTTTTTTTCAATAACTGACTGCATATTTAATTCTATGATTATTTAAAAAAGTAGCTTGTGTTTGTATTTTTCGCAGAGTAATAATAATTTGCTACAATTTTTATAAACTAATTTTGTAGTTACTTACTTATGAAAAAAAGTCGCAAATCAATAGAATCAGCCCCTTATTACTTAACATTTGATGATGTTTTGTTAAAGCCTTCTTATTCGGATGTTCATCCGCTGGATGTTTCAACCAAAACTAAAATAACCAAAAATATCTCGCTACAAATTCCCATAATCTCAGCAGCTATGGATACTGTTACCGAGAGTCGTCTAGCAATTGCCTTGGCGCAATGCGGTGGTTTGGGTTGTATTCATAAAAATTTATCAATCAAGGATCAAGCAGCTGAAGTCAAAAAGGTTAAAAGATTTGAATCAGGCATGGTTGTGGACCCGGTAATAATAAATGATGAAGCCAATGTAGGAGAAGCCTTAAGCTTGATGCAAAAATATGGAATTTCTGGAATTCCCGTAGTTAGTCCTAATAGCAATAAATTGGTAGGAATTCTAACTAATCGCGATGTTAGATTTGCCAATGATAAGAAGCAGCCCATAAAAGAATTGATGACGCAAGAAAATTTGGTGACAGCTAAAATCAATGTTACAAAAGCCGAGGCTAAACAGCTTTTACATAAAAACAAAATTGAGCGTATTATTATTGTTGACGATGCTGGCAATTGTTTAGGACTAATGACCGGTAAGGATTTAGAAAAATCCAAACTATTTCCCAATGCTGCCAAAGATAAAGAGGGTAGATTGTTAGTTGCTGCCGCAACTGGAGTTGGTAAAGAGGGTGTTAAAAGAGCTGAAAGTCTAGTTGAGGCAGGTTGTGATTTAATTATTATTGATACAGCGCATGGACATTCGCAAGGCGTTATTGATACAGTTAAAGAGCTTAGAAAAAAATTTCCAAAGCAGGATTTTATCGCAGGAAATATTGCCACTAAAGAGGCGGCAAAAGATTTGATTGATGCTGGAGCCGATGGAGTTAAGGTTGGAATTGGTCCAGGATCAATTTGCACTACTAGAGTTGTTGCTGGAGTTGGCGTGCCACAACTTTCTGCACTTTTTGATGTTTTAGAATATTGCGATAAAGATAAAATACCGGTAATTTCTGATGGTGGCATTAGATTTTCTGGAGATTTAGCCAAAGCCATTGCTGGCGGTGCCTCAGCTGTTATGCTTGGCGGTTTATTGGCGGGTTGTGAAGAAGCTCCTGGCGATATCGTGCTTTATAAGGGTCGATCTTACAAGGTTTATCGTGGCATGGGATCTCTTGGCGCTATGGCGCGCGGCTCGGCTGATCGCTATTTTCAGCAAGATGTAAAAGATAAATTAAAATTAGTACCAGAAGGTGTAGAAGGTCGCGTTCCTTATAAAGGATTGGCTAGTGAAATTATTCATCAATTAGTCGGCGGTCTTCGATCTGCTATGGGTTACACGGGAAATTCTACAATTGAAAAAATGCGTAACAATTGCAGCTTTACTAAAATAACTAATTCAGGACTTAAGGAATCTCATCCGCATTCAATCACCATAACTTCTGAATCACCAAATTATACCACTGAAAGCTAATGACAAAAAAGCCATTTTTATTATGTATTTTGGACGGCTGGGGAATTGGTGATTTAAGCAATCCCAATAATGCTATTGCCCAAGCCAAGACGCCAAATTATGATAGGTTTTTAACGAAATATAGTAATTCACAAATCAAAACCTCTGGTCTCGATGTTGGTCTACCAGATGGTCAGATTGGCAATTCTGAGGTAGGGCATATGACTATTGGTGCTGGTAGAGTTGTTTTTCAAGATTTGCCTCGTATCAATAATGAAATTATAGATAATTCATTAGCAAAAAATAATGATCTACAGACACTGATAGAAAGCCTCAAAAGATCTGGCAAATCTTGTCATTTAGCTGGATTATTTTCTGATGGCGGAGTTCATTCTCACATTGATCATATCATTTTTTTAGCTAATTTATTGCAAAAAAATAATATAAAAACCTACCTCCATTTATTTTTAGATGGTCGCGATGTTGCGCAAAAAAGCGCTCTTGGATTTATTGAATCAATTTCTGATTTATTGGCGAATAAAAATATTGAAATAGCAACAATTTCTGGTCGCTATTTTGCTATGGATCGTGATCAAAATTGGGATCGAATTAATTTGGCATCTGATGCTATATTAAAAGCTGATGGTAAAAAATTTAGTGACGCTCAATCGGTCATAAAATCTTCCTATAAAAACAATATTAGTGATGAATTTATTGAGCCATGTGTGATTGCTAATTATAGTGGCGTAGAGCAGGGCGATGGCTTAATTTTTTGTAATTTTAGAGCTGATCGAGCTCGACAAATTTCTCTTAAGTTACAAGAAAGTAAAAAGTTTGGATTGGCTTTGGCGATGACGGAATATTCATCTAATCTTAATCTATTTTATAAAATATTATTTCCATCAATTATCATTAAAAATGCTTTACCAGAAATTTTAGCTAAAAATAATTTAAAACAACTTAGAATCGCTGAAACTGAGAAATATGCTCATGTCACTTTTTTCTTTTCATGTGGCAAAGAAGATGAGCTTGAAGGTGAAGAAAGAATTTTAGTTAAATCGCCAAATGTTGCAACCTATGATTTGCAGCCAGAAATGTCGGCAAGCAAAGTCACTGAAAATCTAGTTTCGGCTATAAGCTCTGATAAATTTGATTTTATTGTTGTCAATTATGCTAATCCAGATATGGTTGGTCATAGCGGCATGTTCAATCCAGCAATAAAAGCATGTGAATTTATTGATAATCAGTTGGGTATTTTAGAACAAGCTATTTTGCAAAATAATGGGCAAATGTTAATCACCGCAGATCACGGCAATATTGAAGATATGAAGGATGAAAATAACAATCCTCATACTTCGCATACCACAAATCCGGTGCCATTGATCTTAGTTCAGCAAAATAGCGATATAAAATTAAAAAATGGTAGCCTAGCTGATTTAGCACCAACTATTATTGAATTAATGAATTTAGAAAAACCTAAAGAGATGCTAGCTCAAAGCTTGATTGAAAATAAATCATGATACAAAAATACTTACAACAAACCAAGCAACAAATCAAAGATTTTTATAACAAGATTATTATAAAATTTGATTTTAAAGATAAAAAATCATCCAAAAACAAGTCCCAAAAAAAAGAAATGGGCTGGTTTGAGACTCTGATTTACGCAGCTTTATTAGCGGTATTTTTTCGTTCACTTTTCTATGAACCATTTCACATTCCTTCAAGCTCAATGAAGCCAAATTTACTGATTGGAGATTATGTTTTTGTTTCAAAATTATCCTATGGCTATAGTAAATATTCCTTCCCCTTCGGTGATAAATTTAATTATTTCAACGGACGCATATTTTCCAGCGAGCCACAAAGAGGAGATGTTGCTGTTTTTCGTTTACCAAGCGAAGATTCCATAAATTACATAAAAAGAGTCATTGGTTTGCCGGGTGATAAAATTCAAATGACGCAAGGAATTTTATATATTAATGGCAATAGGGTTGAAAAAGAGTTTGATGGATTTTTTACTGAGTTAGATGAAGTGGGCGCGCCATTTGATATCATGCAATATCGTGAAAATATTTCTAACAAGAAGAAATTTTTGGTTTTAGATCAAATTAGCGAGGCGCCACAAGATAATACCAGAGTTTATGTTGTGCCTCAGGGTCATTATTTTTTCATGGGAGATAATCGCGATAATTCGCGAGATAGTAGATATGGCGATGTCGGTTTTGTGCCGCATGAAAATTTAGTGGGTAAGGCTAAAATAATATTTTTCTCAAATCCAAAACCAATTTGGCAACCAATAAATTGGATTAAATCAGTGCGTTTTTCAAGAATTTTTGATGTAATTAACTAATTATTATGCTTACTTTAGAAGAGTTTTACGAAGTTATTTCCTATGAATTTAATAACAAAAACCTGCTGCAGGAGGCTCTAACTCACCCCAGCCTTTCTAAGGAAAGAAAAAGTAGCTTTAATTACCAAAGATTAGAATTTTTAGGTGACAAAGTCTTGTCATTGGTTATCACAGAGTTTTTGGTCGAAACCTATAAAAATGAAAAGGAAGGAGATTTATCAAGACGACATGCTGTTCTGGTTTCTGGCGAAGTTCTTTCCAATATTGCAGAACAAATTCGTGTAGATGAAGTTTTACAGATGAGTAGTGGCGAATTTAACTTAGGCGGCAAGCAAAATAGAAAAAATCTAGAAAATGCCCTAGAAGCAGTTATTGCTGCGATTTATCTTGATTCAGGATATAAATCAGTGCAAGATTTTATCATGAAATTTTGGCAATATTATCTCAATAAGGATGTAAATCCACCAAAAGATCCAGTCTCTAAATTGCAAGAGCTGGTTCAACTCAAATCAAAGGAATTGCCTCAATATTTTATCGAAAAAGTTGGCGGCAGTGATCATAAGCCAGAATTTTGCGCTACAGTAAAAATTGGCTATCTTGCTAGAGAATTTAAAGCCAATGGCAGCTCCAAAAAAGAAGCGCAAAAGAAAGTAGCCCAAAGCGCTTTAAGCTATATTTATTAGAGTCTAGACAGAGCTTTAGTTTATTGAAGAATCAATTAACCCTTATTTTTAAATTGACACAGCAGGTAGACTTTCTCGTAAAAAAGAAAAATGATAATGGAGGAAGGTCGATTTAACCCAGATCCGTCAA
>DDCV01000004.1:7932-13883 GCA_002335845.1 Rickettsiales bacterium UBA1997
TTATTGACGGATCTGGGTTTAATGCCAATTCCCATCTTTAGAAGTGCTGGCTTCAGACAAAAAAGATGACGCATTATGGTGCTTCTAAAGTTGGTAATTGGTATAATATGCGCAACATTGCCTATGTTTCGTTTAAATCTATGTTAAATTTCTGACTTAAATAATTTTCAACCTGTTCTCTTTCACTATTTTTTAAAGCTCTATTGTAAACAATAACCTCACCAATATAACCATCATAGCCGTAAGAAAAAGAAGTAGTGGTGCCGCTTCCAGTAGCTCTACACCCCATGGTTATTCTAGTAATATTTGATAAAAAATTCGTATTAAAACTAGATTTATTATTATTGGTTTTACCGTTAATATACATAGCTGCGGTGTTGTTATTTCTATAAATGGCTGTTGCTATAAAATCAACATCAGTACCTGGATGAGTCATACCAAAATAAGCACCATCTCTCCAAGATAACATGATATTGGGATTATTTATTGGTTCCCAGAAAACTATAATCCCACTGTAAGCACTATTTGCATCAGCGGGAGCAATGGCTATGCTTTGTTTTTGCATTATATAGGATTCTCTTCTCATCACAGTGAAAATAGTAATTTCAGAATTTATAGCCAAATCATCATCAACAAGACAATTATCAGATCCATCGAACTTAAGACCAGCGATGCTATTTTTAAAAGCATTTTCGATATAAATCGGCCTTCTGTTATTGCTGTTTGCAGCCTTATTTGCTGAATGTTCTTTACCAAATATTGATGGCTTTGTATCATTCCAAGCACTTACTAAGCTACCGTCAGCTACTGAATCAGCAAAGCTTTCAGCCCTACTGGTTTCATACCAAGCTTCAAGACCACTTATAATATTTACAGGAGATTCTTTGGTGACCCTTTCAGTGATCTTATGTATCATTTTTTGGTATAATTGAGAACCTTTTGTTATACCAGATATAAGAAGGCCTATTATCAAAATCACTATGGAAAGTTCCACTAAGGAAAACGCTTTCTTATACATTCTTATTTTCTTATCATTATTTTTATTGCTCGTTAATATTGATAAAAATCAATACTAACTATTTAACACCTAAAAGCTAACTTCGAATACTAAATAGAAAAAAATCACATATTATTTTAGCTATCATTCCAAACTTGATTTGGAGTTTTATAGCCAATAATTGCTAATTTTAAGGCATTGTTAACCAATGCATATCTAATAATCCACTTCTCTTTAAAATCAATAATTTTACAGAGATATAAAAAATCAAACTAGTTCACTTGTGCAAAGGTCTTTTAATAGTTTTATTTGCTTATTTTGGGCTAGAATTTTGGGCATTTTGCATTTTTTATTTTAAATGAATCCTTTATTTGCAAGGCTTAAGGAGCAAAAACTTTTGCCCCTAGGGGCAAAAATGTTTTGTCAATATTTTTCATTAAATTGATAAATTTTCAAAGCGCAATATTTCTCTTTTTCAAAATATTTATCAAAGACAAAGTGGCGTCAATAATAAAACTACAAATCAAATTCATTTTTGATTTCCATCATTTCAAGGCAGGCATTGGCAGCATCGCTACCTTTATTTTTCTTGCTGGGGTCGGCGCGATCAATAGCTTGATCTTCATTTTCTGCGGTAACTACGCCATAGCCAATGGCGGTTTTAAATTTCATTGCTAAATAGTTTATGCCACGAGCTGATTCTTGACAAACATAATCATAATGCGTGGTTTCGCCACGAATAACGCAGCCCAAAGTGATGTATCCAGAATATTTTCTACTAGTTTCTGCCATTGCTATTGTTGCTGGAATTTCAAAAACTCCGGGAACTTTTATGACATCATATTCATATTCAGAATTTTTTATTTTTTCCAATGCGCCATCAAGTAGCATGTTAGAAATATTTTGATAAAAAGTTGATTGAATTATTAAAATTTTTTTCATTATAAATTTTTTTGTTACAAAATAATTGGGTAAATTTATTTACAGCAATTAAATTTTACAATATATCCTTTTCAATTAATTATAATTACTTTGGAGTTGCTACAAATTAAACAACAAATAGCTGATTTATTGCAAGAAATTGCCAAGCATGACAAGGCCTATCACACTAATGATGAGCCCTTGATTGCCGATGATGAATATGATAAATTAAGAGCAAATCTCAATGATTATAAAGATAAATATCCAGAACTTTTTATTGGCGACATCAAAGCTAAAGCCGATCTAGTAGGCGGTAAAACTCTTGATATTTTTAATAAAATAAATCACGCAAAACCAATGTTATCATTAGCTAACGCTTTTGATCAAAATGACATCGCTGATTTTATTAAAAAAGTTGAGCGTTTTTTGGGACTTGATAAGAATCACAATGATAACCTCCTTAGTCTTTTTAAAGATAGTCAAAAAGACATAACCTCCGACTTGCAATTTAGCATATTTTGCGAACCTAAAATTGACGGCTTATCTTTTAGCGCTAGATATGAAGAGGGAAGGCTGGTCTATGTTGCAACTCGAGGTGATGGTTTTAGAGGTGAGGATGTTACTAATAATGCCAAAGCCATCAAAAATTTCCCCCTGCATCTCAAAACTGCAAATCCACCAAAGATAATCGAGATTCGTGGCGAGATTTACATGGGGAAAAAAGATTTTATGCAATTAAATATCAATAATGAAAATCTAGGCAATAAGGTTTTTGCCAACCCGCGCAATGCTGCTGCTGGATCTTTGCGACAATTGGATCCAAAAATTACAGCTAAGCGCAATCTCAAATATTTTGCTTATTCTTTAGGCGTAACTTCTGATGATTTTATCTGCACATCTCAAGACCATCTTTACGATCAATTAAGTGATTTTGGCTTTAATATTGAACCAAATTACAAGCTATGTCAAAGCTTGGATGATCTTATGAAAAATTATAATTATCTTTGCGATCAAAGACATGATCTTGATTATGATATTGATGGCATTGTTTATAAAATTAATGATTTTGCATTACAGCAAAGATTAGGATTTGTTGCAAGGTCGCCAAGATGGGCAATAGCTCATAAATTTCCAGCCATAAAAGCTAAAACCATAATTGAAGATATCATAATTCAGATTGGTCGCACCGGCGCCTTAACTCCAGTTGCCATCTTAAAACCCATTAATATTGCTGGAGTTGTGGTAACAAGGGCAACCTTGCATAATCAAGATGAAATTGAAAGAAAAGACGTTAGAATTGGTGACACAATATTGATTCAGCGTGCTGGCGATGTTATTCCTCAAATTGTTGAGGTGGATTTTGCAAAAAGATTGCAAGATTATAAAAAATTTTCATTTCCAAAGAATTGCCCAATTTGCTCATCAAAAATAATAAAAACCAAAGATGATGTAGTTTTGCGCTGCAGCGGCGGCCTTAATTGCAAATCGCAATTAATAGAAACCTTAAAACATTTTGTTTCAAAAGATGCATTCGATATTTCTGGCCTAGGTAAAAAGCAAATAGAAAATTTTTTTGCTGAAGGCAGAATTAGAAGTTTTGCTGATATTTTTAATTTAGATCAAAAAAAAGAAGGGATCATAGATTTACGAGAAAAGGAAGGCTGGGGCAAGAAATCTGTCGATAATTTAATTTTTGCTATTGCAAGCAAAAAAAGAATCACTCTTGATCGCTTTATCTACGCCATCGGAATTCGTCATATTGGCCAAACTTCAGCCAAAATGCTAGCCCAGCATTTTATATCTTATGAAAGCTTTCGTGATAAGATGATGAAAATTGCTAATTTACCCACAATAGAGCTAGATTCATCTGCTGATTACATTGATTTGATAGATGTTGATGGACTGGGAATTAAGATGATAAAAGCAATTGTTGAATATTTTCAAGATGATCTAAGTCGTAAAATGTTTTTAGATCTTGAAAATAATCTAGAAGTTATTGATGTTAAAAAAAACCAGTCAGCTTTTTTAAATCAAACCATCATTTTTACAGGCGGATTAGAAAATATGTCACGCTTAGAAGCTAAAGCAAAAGCTGAATCCTTAGGGTTAAAGGTAGTTGGTTCGGTTTCGAAAAAAACAGATTTTGTGGTTGTGGGTAATAACGCTGGATCTAAGTTAAAAAAAGCACAAGAACTCAATCTTAAGATTATGAGCGAAAATGATTGGCTAGATTTTGTATCAAATAACTAAACAAACAATATTATGACAAGACTAATTTTAACAATAATTAGATTTTACCAAATAGCAATATCGCCATTGCTTGGCTCTTATAAATGTCGCTTTTATCCAACTTGTTCAAATTATTTTCTAGAGTCAATCAAGAAGAACGGAGTTCTAAAAGGTGGTTTTTATGGCCTTTTAAGGATTTTAAGATGCCATCCTTTTTCAAAAAAAAGCGGCTTTGATCCAGTAAAATGATTCTTATAAATTTATTAACATACATATTTTTATTCATATTTGCCAGCGAATCCATGGCTCAGGATATGGATAATGATAAATTCTTAGAAGAGCTTAATTCTCAATTAATAAAGCAAAAAAAAGAGATGGATCCTTTTGCTGGCAAGGAAGTTGAAATTGATGTTGAATCTTTGGGTCTAGATGATCTTAGTAAAAAAGAGGTGCCAACTCCAGAAGTTCCTAAATCTTTACCAGAAAATTTACCCACCCCTAAAAACCTAAAGGATAGCTCCAATAAAGAAAAAAAAGAAATTAACACTAAGGATATCAAGAAAGACAACGTAGATAAAGATGATAGCGCAGATAAATCTAAAATAAATGATAAAATAATCACAAACCAAGATCTAAAAAAAGCAAACTCAAATAAACCTGATAACAAATCCAAATCTCCGCCCAAAGTAGAGATGCCAAAAGATCAAAGTGACATAAAAGACGATGAAAACTCTACGGTGAGCGCCGTTAAAAACTTGCTGGATAAAATAAAAAAATCTGCTATCTTGAATAGCATCGAAGAGGTGACAAACAAAATTATCGCAAAAGAAGATGATGAAGATATTAAGGAAGATGTTAAGGAAGATGTTAAGGTAAAAAATGATGAAATTAAAAATGAAGATAGTGCTGTTGATAAAGAAATGGAGCTTCTAAGGCAAAAATATGTCCTGCCATTGCAAGATGGAAGTGAATACAAAGATTTATCATCTTCATATGCAAGACCCGTAACGAAAAATCTTAATCAATACATCAAAGATGAGGCTCCAGCCTTGCCAATTTTAAGTAGATTTCGCACAAATGACAATTTGCACATACCGCTAATACCAACACCTCAAGAAAGAATAAACAACTTATTTAATGCAATAGATAGTCAAAATGTACGCTATTTCAATAGCTCATACAAATATGTTCAAAACCCTAATGTCATAAGTATGAGGGGAGAGACCTTGCTAACTTATGCCATTATGAGTAGAAATTATCCCATTTTAGCATCTATTTTATCCAAAGGAGCCGACCCAAATCGACCAAACAAGCTTGGCTATAATCCCATAATAATAACGATTGAAACAAAAGATTTCCGCGCATTTTACATGCTATTAGAAAATGGCGCAAATATAAATTATGAGGATAAATTTGGCAGAAATTATCTAATGTACGCCGCGCGCGTTGGATTTTTGCCTGCCGTTGAATATTTAATAGATAGGGGTATTGATATCAATTCTCAAGATAAAAACGGATTTACGCCTCTTGCTATAGCGAGCAAAAATAATAGAGCTTTAGTGGCAAAATATTTATCCAAAAATGGCGCTAGAGCATGGTCTGATAATTTTAATATCGATGATTCAGAGTCAGTGCCAGTGAAAGATTTAAGAATAATGAGAGATTTGCAAGGAAAATGGCAAAAAAAATAGAGTATCATTATTAGCCCGCTCATACTAATCCATGCACTAATACCAAAAAATATGCTTATGAACTGGTTAATGTTTTTCAAAAAATCTTATTTGTTGAACCCAGATCCGTCAAT
>DDCV01000004.1:13937-15728 GCA_002335845.1 Rickettsiales bacterium UBA1997
AATTAGCTTTTTATTGACGGATCTGGGTTGAAAATAAAAGTTGTTTTGAAAAAAAATCCATTGAATCTAAATGTTATTAGGCAATTTTTATCTTGCTTAAATTTTGGACCAAAAATAAGAAGATTAAATGCAGTATTGAAGATGGATTTTGGTATTAAAAATAGTATAGAATAAAACTCAGAATTAATTTGCGCAGTGATCAAGTTTTTACATAGACAAAAATTTTACCTTATTTTTATTATCTTAGGCATTTGCTCATCATCTGCATTTGCCGACAATAATGATAGTAGTGGCTTAGGTATAACTTCCTTGATGCAAGCCGTTATAAATAATGATCTTCGAGGTGTTAAATTTTTTTCTAGACCGGGTAGGGCTGTTATTAATCAAAGAAATATTGGTGGAGCAACAGCTCTTCATTTAGCATCAAGGATTGGTAATATTGAAATTGCCAAAGCATTGATTGAGAGTGGATCAGATATAAATATTCAAGATAATGAGGGTTGGACACCATTAATGAGAGCTGTAAGCTTTTCTAATTTCAATATATCGCAAATATTATTATCTAACGGCGCTAGAATTGACAAGGTTAATGACAATAAAGAATCTGCCATAATAATTGCAACAAAATCAAGCTGCTTAAAATGCTTAGATGGAATTTTCAAAACTGCTTTTGTTAATAGTTTTTTTAGTAAAAGCTTATTAAAAAATGAAATATCAAAGTCTTTCGTCATAGCTCAATCTAGAAATAATCAAGAAATACAAGGCTTTTTAGAGGGTCGCCTAGATCATCTAAATTCATTAATGCGCATAGATTACAAGACTAAAAACCTAGCTAATATTTCTCGCAAAACTCCAAATTATAAAAGCACAAAAACCATTGCGAAATATTCAAATAACAAAAGTGATACATCTAAGCCATTGGCAAAAATATCTCTAGTAAAAAAAGAAGAGAAAAAAACAAGGGTATTTTCTTTCAAAAATCAAGAAGTCTCCAAGGGTCAATCAAGCCAAACATACGCTCCTAAGTTAAGCAAGCCAGAAGCCTCATTATATAGCAAAAAAAAATTTAAATTTACCAAACCTCTGTAGGTTCTGTTGAGATTTTAGCAAAACCTGTCACTATTTATGAATAAATCCAAACTCCGCGTCAAGTTTAAGAATCTCAGATCACAATTAAGCCATGATTATGTCATAAGCCATTCTAACCATATTCAAAACAACTTTCTAAAAAACCTTAATAATTTTTTACAAAATATCGCTGTTAGCAACCCAGTTTTTTCTCTTTATCAACCAATTCTAAATGAGGTTAGAACCAACAAAATTGCAGATTATCTAATAAATAACAATTTTTCTTTAACATATCCCGTAATTACCGATAGCAAAAATCAAGAAATGAAATTCTTTGCTTGCGAAAGCAAGGATCAATTTTGCTATAGCAAAATATTTCCCAATATTCTTGAGCCATATCCAAAAAAGCCTCTAACTCCAGATGTAATAATATCACCACTCATATCATTCGATAAATCTCTAAATAGAATAGGTATGGGCAAAGGTTTCTATGATAAAGCATTATCTAAAATCAGAAATCACAAGGATGTGTTTGTAATAGGCTTGTCATATGATATGCAAATGACAAATGAAAAAATAGACATAGATATTTTTGATCAAAAACTAGATGCAATTGTAACTGAAAATAAGTTATTTCTTGATCAATGTCAGGATCTATATCTATAATAATAATTGGTATTGTAGTATTTTCACCTCAGAAATAATTTAACCCAGATCCGTCAA
>DDCV01000004.1:15812-16399 GCA_002335845.1 Rickettsiales bacterium UBA1997
TGACGGATCTGGGTTTAATAAATCTACCTAAAGATAACGGTTTGCATTATTTGATTTGTAACCAGTATATAAATTTATCATTATCGATAATTTTGTAATTATAACTTTAAATAAATAGTTGCTTTCAAATTTTTTATATGTAGGTTTTTCCTTCTTAACTATGCATTGCAGCAGCACCAAGAAGTAAATGCAGTTAGTTTCGATATAATAATAAAAATTTTTACCATGCATAAAACAGACTTAATTAAGCAAATTTCTAGCGATACTGGCTTGTCTCAAAAAGATTCATCTGCCGCTCTTGAATCATTCCTTTCCACCGCTACAAAAGCTCTTAAGAAAGGTGATACAGTTACATTAATCGGTTTTGGAACTTTTAAAGTTACTAAAACATCTGCTAGAAAAGGTCGCAACCCTCAGACTGGTAAAGAAATTCAAATACCAGCTTCTAAAAGAGTCAGGTTCACAGCTGGCAAAGGTCTTAAAGAAGAAGTTAACTAATCAAAATTATAAACCAATGTCAATAAATATTGATTATTGGTTTGTAAAGATTTTGATATGATATATTGGGCGATTAGCTCAGTTGGTAG
>DDCV01000102.1 GCA_002335845.1 Rickettsiales bacterium UBA1997
AAGATAATATGATTTATTATATTTTTTTTCTTATATAGGTATTTATAAACTATTTCTGAAATTTTCTTATTAGCCAGCATGCCAATTTTAATGGCATCAAATTTAATATCTTCAAGCACGACCTCCATCTGCTTTTCTAAAAATGAAATATCAGGATTATGTATAGCAAAAACACCTTGTGTATTTTGCGCTGTTAAAGAGGTAACTATAGTTGAGGCAAAAACTTTATGGGCAGTAGCAGTTTTTATATCAGCTTGTAGGCCGGCACCACCTCCAGAATCAGATCCAGCAATTATTAGTAATTTTTTTATATGTGCCATATGGTTTTTCCAGCAACAATAGTTCTAATTGCCCTACCCTTAACTTTAAAACCAGCAAAAGGTGAGTTATTTGATTTTGAATAAAATTTGTTTGGATCGATATTCCAATCAGAATTTAAGTCAATTAATGTTAAATCAGCTCTTGCGCCTTTTTTTATAATTCCACCATCAAAATTGATAATATTTGCTGCATTACAAGTCATTTTTGCTAATAAGTCTAATAGCGATAAAATTCCCTGATGATAAAGAGATAGTGATAAAGGTAACATTGTTTCAACTCCAACAATGCCAAATGCCGCATCTGAAATATCTTTATCTTTTGAAGCTAAATCATGTGGCGCATGATCTGTAGAAATAGCATCAATTAAGCCAGATCTCAGGCCTTCAATCAAATATAAGCGATCAGATTCCGATCTAAGTGGAGGATTCATTTTAGCGTTAGTGCCAGATTTCAAAACTTGCTCATCATTGAGCATAAAATGATGAGGGCAAACTTCAACAGTGGCGTTCAAGCCCTTATCTTTGGCTCTTTTGATTGCATCCAAACCTTCTTTTGTGGAGACGTGCAGTAAATGATAGCGACCGCCAGTTTTTTCAAGAATTGCCAAATCCCTTTCAACTATTACTGATTCTGATATATTGGGAATACCCCTAACATTAAGTTTTTTTGAAGCCAGTCCTTCATTAATACAGCCCTTATTACTCAAATTTAAATCTTCAGCATGCTGAGCTACCACCAAATTCAACTCTTTGGACTCTTCAAAAGCGCGTCTCATAATATGGGCATTCATTACTGGCAAGCCATCATCGGTTAAACCAACCGCACCAGCATTTTTAAGAGCTTTAAAATCAGTAAGCTCCAAACCCTTCATATCTTTAGTAATGCACGCATAAGGCAAAATATTGCAATATGCCTCTTTTTTTGCCTTATTAGTAATATAATTTATGGTATCAATATTATCAATTGTTGGTGATGTATTTGGCTGACATACAACTGTCGTGATTCCGCCTACTACCGCAGATTTTGAGCCACTAACCAAATCTTCTTTGTGAGTTTGTCCAGGGTCACGAAAATGCACCTGAATATCGATTAGCCCAGGACATAAAACGTGCCCATTGCAATCAATAGTCTCAGCATCGTCAGAGCTAATATTAGTGCCAAAATCAGCAATTTTATCACCAATGGTAAGAAGATTTCCTTTTTGCTCATATTTTGTTGCTGGATCAATAATAAGAGCATTTTTATATAATGTCTTTTTATTTGGATCTATTTTTTGATTATATGGTAAATTAAAATTTGTCATTTTTTTGATTAATTTATAGAGATAGTATTACTCCCACTCAATTGTTCCTGGTGGCTTTGAAGTTATATCGTAAGTGACACGATTAACACCCCTCACCTCGCCAATAATTTTATTGGTTACCCTGGTTAAAAAATCATAAGAAAATTCATATATATCTGCAGTCATGCCATCGCTAGATTTTACAGCACGAAGTGCTGCAACATACTCATAAGTTCTAGAATCGCCCATAACACCAACAGTTTTTACCGGCAATAATACAGCAAAGGCTTGCCATATTTTGTCATATAGATTTCCTTTTTTAATCTCGTTAATATATATCTCGTCAACTTGCTGCAATATCTTAACTTTTTCTAAAGTTATCTCCCCAGGTATTCTAATAGCTAATCCTGGGCCAGGAAATGGATGTCTTGATATCATGCCATAAGTTAGCCCTAGCTCTTGACCTAATTTCCTAACCTCATCTTTAAACAAACTTCTGACAGGCTCTAGTAATTTAAGCTTCATATCCTTAGGCAAACCACCGACATTGTGATGAGATTTTATAGTATGGCTTTTTCCAGAATTTGGGTGCGAAGATTCGATAACATCTGGATAAAGAGTGCCTTGAGCTAGAAACTCAACATTTTTTATTTTAGAAGCTTCTGCGTCAAATATTTCAATAAATGTTTTTCCAATTATTTTTCTTTTTTGCTCGGGATCAGAAATGTTTTTTAACTTACTTAAAAATATTTCTTGGGCGTCTACATAAACTAAATTAACCTTAAAATGATTTTCAAAAACATTTTTAACTTGATCGCCCTCACCCCTTCTTAAAAGCCCAGTATCAACAAAAATACAAGTCAATTGCTTACCTATAGCCTTGTGAATTAAAGCAGCAACTACCGAAGAATCAACGCCACCACTTAAGCCACAAATCACTTTTTTATCGCCAACTTGTGTTTTTATTTTTATTATTTGCTCTTCCATGAAGTTTCCCATCGTCCAATCTCTTTTGCAATTAGCGATTTTAATGATAAAATTTTCTAGAAATTTTTTACCATCAAGAGAATGCTCCACTTCTGGATGAAATTGCATACCGTAGATTTTTCTTTTTTTATCAGCAATTACTGCATTCGGTGCTGAAATAGCTTTAGCAATTGAAATAAATCCATCAGGTAATTTACTTACATGATCACCATGACTCATCCAAGCCTGACTATATGCTTTTATCGGATTCGCACTTAGATCGCTTCGCTCATCTCTACTTGTCCAATTAATAAAAGCTGTATCAGATTCGCCAGTGGCCCCTGTTAAAATACAAGAATCATCATAAATGTGTAGCAGAGATTTGCCAAAGCCTCTCTCAGATGAATTCTCTACTTTACCACCAAGTAAGTGACAAATTAATTGTTGGCCATAACAAATACCAAGAATTGGGGTGTTTAAATTAAAAATTTTCTTATCAATCAGAGGTGAGTTTTTATTGTAAACTGATTCTGGTCCACCAGAGAAAATAATTGCCTTTGGTGCAAATAATTTTATAGCATCAATCGAAATATCGCTATTTCTTACCTCGCAATAAACACCTATCTCTCGAACTCTACGTGCTATTAGCTGTGTAACTTGGCTACCAAAATCAATGATCAGAACAGAATTTTTATACATCTTAATTTATTAAAATTTTTACAATCTTTTCTCTAATTTTACAAGAAGAGTAACTACCATATATTATATCATTAATTTCTAAGCATAAGGGTAGATTTATCGAGTGCTTTTGGCATAATTTAGCTATAGAAGATGCTGAAATCGCACCCTCATATGTTGCGTTTGTTTGCTTCACAATATCATGGTATTTTGCTCCTAATGCCAATCTATTACCTAAAGAGTTATTGCGCGACTTAGAAGATGAGCAAGTCAAGAATATGTCACCAAATCCAGCTGGGGTTGCTATAAAACCATCGCAATTAAAAAATTTACACAATATTTTTATTTCTTGCGTGCCATAAGTTATAAGAGCAGCTTTTGAGTTTACTCCAAGATCAAGGCCGTCAATAATGCCGCAGCCAATCGCTAGGATATTTTTAACTATTCCACAAATCTCAGCAGTAACTGGCTGTGAATCATGGATTGCCTTAAAATAATTATTATTCAAAGCCTTAATAATATCTTGAGATACTTTTTGATCAGATGAGCAAATATTTGTAATTGTTGGCATTTTTTGCGCAACCTCAATAGCAAAATTTGGACCCGATAGAACGGCATATTTTTTATCCTTATTTGATTCTGCAAAGCAATTTGTAAGAATTTTAAGAGAGTTTGGATCTAGGCCTTTTGAGCAGATAACAAACGAGCAATTATCGGGAATGTTATTTTTTTGTGATAGATCGTTAAAAACTTGATTGGCAATAAATGATGGCACAACAATGAAAACAATATCGCACTTTGTTATAAAATCATCATAATTAGCAATAGCTTTTAGGTTTTTTGATAATTTTATGTTTGGCAGATATTTTTGTGAACTATTTTTGTTGTTAATCTCTTCTATGGTATCTGGCTCAATTGAACTTAGATAGATATTATTATTATTATCTGCCAGAACGTTAGCGATTGCAGTTCCCCAAGTTCCTGCGCCGATAACTAAAATATTCTTTTTTATCATTAAGATATTTTTTCAATTATAACATGAGCAATTGCCGTATCGCCATCATCACTTAGACTTAAATGCGATATAAATTTTTTGCATCTAAAAATATTATTTAAAAAATCAGTTTTATTATTTTGAATAACTATATTTGGTTTTCCTAGATTATTATTTGCAATCTCGATATCTCTAAAATTAATACCACGACCAATTCCAGAGCCACAAGCCTTAGAAAAAGCTTCTTTAGCGGCAAACCTTTTAGCGAGATATAGAATCTGTTTTTTTGAATTAGCTATTTTACCATAATTCTCTATTTCATTTTTAGTAAAAATTTTTTTTAAAAAGCCAAGATTAAATTTATCCATTATATTTTTAATTCTTTTGGCATTTATTATATCGATTCCTACTCCTATAATAGCATTATTCATAAGTATTTTATTTACTTTAAAAAGCTCAAATTTAAAAGCTAAGCAACTATTAACTTAAGAGCAATCTTTTTAAGATTAAACCAAATATCCAATAGCAGCAACTAACCAACAACGTTACAAATAAATGGCTCGCAAAAATATCGTTATAACAATTGGAAATTATGGATTAATAATAGCTGTTCACAAGGGCGATAAAATTGAGAATAAAATTTTTCTTAAAAAAGATGATTTTAACGATGAGAGCAAGAAAAAGATATCAGAAATATTCTCTAAAAATAAATCACTTCCAGTATATATATTAGTTGATACTCTGGATCAAACATATAAGAAGAAGCGCTTTCCTGCTGTTAATTTTCTAGATCTAAAAAAAATGGCATCAAGAGCTCTAGCTTCTGAGGGAGATAATGATAGCTTAAAAAACTTTATGACCATTAACAAAGGTGCCATAAAGAATCTTGATAAAAAAGATCGCCACTGGGATTGCCTATTTATATCGTCTCCACAATCTAATGAAATTAAAAATTGGGTTAGCTTTTTAATAGGTATGCCAAATTATTTAGTTGGCATCTACATGCTTCCGGTTGAGTCTTATAGTCTTTTTAGTCTAATAAAAAAACATATACTCTCTAAAGAGGTTAGCAAAAAGGTAAAAAGTAATAATGATCTTTATTGCATTATTATGGAAAATAAAGTTAGTGGCATCAGGCAAATTGTATTTTCTGAAGATTCAATAGTTTTTACTAGAGTTGTAACTTATGAATTTAGTCAAAGCGATTTTATTGAAAAATTTGAACAAGATATCTACGCAACCTTTGAATATCTAAAAAGAATATATTCTGATCTACAGATACAAGAGATTAATGTGATAAATATTTTTTCTAAGAAGGTTAATGAATCTATATCAAGGGGAATCAATAAGGATTTTAATTTTTCATTCTTTACTCCTCACGAGATATCTAAAAAAATTGGAATTGAATCCATGATTCCAGAAAAAAGTAAATATTGCGATATATTAATTTCAAAAATATTTTCCAATAGCTACAAAAGAATGAAATTCTTGTCACCAAAGCTAAAATATATCGATAAGTTTTTTATCACCCTGCAATCTTCTTATTACATCAATCTTCTTCTTGCCATTTCAATATCTGCTTTAGTTTTATTTACAGTAGTCAATAAGAATGATTATGGCGCAAAGATTGAAAGTGCTAATATCGAAAAATTTAAAGCCTCGAAAGAGTTGAAAGCTATGAAATTAAGCACACTAGAAGATCCTGATGAAAAAAGAGAAAGCGTATCTATTGCCTTTGAGAGAGTGGTTGATTTTGGTAAAATAGCAGAATCTCTGGATGTATTTGATAATGATATTTTTAAATTTTATAGTAAGCTGGGATATGCAAGAAAATTAAATCTCAAAATTAAAGATTTTTCATACTCATTACAAAATTTTAACTTTGATT
Organism: Rickettsiales bacterium UBA1997; assembly: GCA_002335845.1. Next base: position 6,130 of record DDCV01000102.1, read on the forward strand.
CTCCTAGTAATTTTACTTATAATTACAAAGTAATGGGTGAAATACATAATGATAGCGGCGATATTGAAGATTTGTTTCGTGAATTTGACTCTTTAAATATAGAGACAAAAAAGAAATTTGAAAATAATAAGGTAGAATTTTCAGAAATACCTAAAAATATCGATTTTAGTCAAAAATATTATTCATTCCCTATTAGCTTTTCCATTAAAGAAAAATAATTAAAGAGACAAATATTAATGAGAATATCCACAATAAAAACCAAAATAACATTTAATGCCATAGCTTCAGTGATATTAGTTGGAGTTATTGGTTTTGGTATTTATTATAATTTAATCTTTGTCAAAGATTATAATAACAAAATTGATAAGATAAATTTAGAAATTAAAAAGATTGAACAAGAGAAAATGAGTCTTGAGAGTCAAGCAGCTGAATTTAATAAATATACCCAACTATGGTACGAACTTCCCGACTTACAAAAAACAATCGAAGGAATAAAGTCTAGTAAGGTCAATAAAACAATTGACGATTTATCAAAAAAACATTTAATAAATAAAATTGATATCAGTCTAACTATACCAGAAGAGTTAAAAAGTGGCATCTTTCGAAGATCTACTATTAAGGTGATGCATAGCCGTGTTGAGATGAAATTTTCATCACTAACTGATGTTAAGGCTATTGGATTTATCAATGATTTTTTATCAACATTATCTGGACACAAGGTAGTTACAAAATTGTCAATTAAGCGGGGCAAGAAATATTTAAAAGATGATTTCCAAAAAATAAGCCTTGGGCAGCATGATGGCAATATCGAAACTAAAGCAACTATTCATTGGTACGCGTATGAAGATAAATAACTGGATGCAAAGTAAAATAATCCTAAATCTATTTGTAATTATTTATTTTATATCAATATCTAGCAACGCATCTTCTCAAGATACCGATCTATCCAACCAAAGACCTAAAAATGATATATCTGATAATACTAATTTAGAATTGGATAATTCTAATAATAGCACTTTGAATGATAAAAATAATGCCCAAAATTCCAATAAAAAACCACCGCCTCAATCTTTAATGATTGATAGCGATGAGGAAATATTTATTAAGAGAGCAATTTTTTCCTTCAAAAGCGGAGAGGAAATGATTCTTGACTCTGACAAAATTATAGAAGCAGAGGTTGAGGAGGTAGTCGAAGATCCTGAAAAAGAAAATAAAAACTCATTTTTACATCTATCGTCAATAATCTATAAAAATAAAAATATATGGACGATATGGCTTAATAATAAAAAGATTAAATCATCCAATAACGACCCTGAAAATGAAATATATATTACAGATATCAGCAATAGCCATGTTAGTATTACATGGAAAATGAGTTTAAGTAAGTGGAAAATTCTTTCTAGAGTAGATTCAGATCAGTCAGCTCCAGAAGCAAATGAAGAAAATCAAGTAGTTCTAAATCTTAAACTAAAGCCTAATCAAACTTATGCAATTACAGATAGATCAATAAGAGAAGGTAGAGTTATTTTAGATAGATAGAAATTATAACAAATACAATAATTTTTAATTAAACTAATAAATGACAATAAAAATACATAGTAAAGAAGATTTTAATAAGATGCGCGCAGCAGGAAAGGTAGCAGCTGATATATTGGATTTTATCAAAGAGTATATAAAGCCTGGAGTAACAACTGATTATCTCAATGATTTATGCCATAATAAAATTATTGACAAAGGAGCTATTCCAGCCCCGCTGAATTATAAAGGCTTTCCTAAGTCGATCTGCACATCTGTTAATCACACTGTTTGCCATGGCATACCCTCGCAAAAAAAACTAAAAGAAGGTGATATAATTAATATAGATGTCACTGTTATTCTTGATGGTTGGCATGGCGATACCAGTAGAATGTTTTTCGTAGGAAAGCCATCTATAAAAGCCAATAGATTAGTAAAGGCCACGTATCAATGCATGATGTCTGGAATCGAGCAAGTTAAACCCGGAAATTCTTTTAATGAAATTGGTAAAGCGATAGAAGAATGCGCTTATGAGAATAATTTTTCCGTTGTTAGAGATTATTGTGGGCACGGAATCGGCAGAGTATTTCATGATGAGCCAAGTGTTTTACACTATAGCTCTTCTAATAATAATATTATAATGCAAGAAGGTATGTTTTTTACAATTGAGCCAATGATAAATGCTGGCAGCTATCAAACTATCTTAAATAAGCATGATGGATGGACGGTAACTACGAGAGACAAATCTCTTTCAGCCCAATTTGAGCACACTATTGGAGTTACCAAGGATGGTTACGAGATTTTTACTTTAAGTCCTAATGCCGTCTTTGGATTGTGATTGATGATTCAATAAAGATGCTTTGAGAATAAAGCTTTGGGTCTTTTGGCTAGCTAAGACCGACAATAAAATACATGAGTTAATTAAAAATGGTAATATTAAGGTGTTTTTCTGCAAGTTAATAAACAGACTATTTGCGACACTGATCCTTATAACATTTCTTACGTCGCCATCTATTGCAAAAAATATTGATATTGAGGAAGCTGCTCCTAAATATAAAAAAGAAAATAAATTTTCAATTAACACCGGATCGTTTATTTATCATTTCTACAATCCTGGGGAAAATAATTATACTGAGCTTTTTGACAATAAATATTTTTCTGCCGGAATAAATATTTTTCGAGGGCTAGATCTTTCTATTGGAACTTTTAAAAATAGCTATGGCGATAGATGTGCTATGATTGGCGTTGAGAAAAATTGGCATGATTTTAATAAAAAAACATCATTTGAGGGCTTTTACTCTTATGCGGGGGAGTTCTTTTTTAAATCTTTTAGAAACTGCAAAAATCAAGGAGTCTACAAAAACTTTCGTAACTCAGTGGGAATTGGATTCGCACCCTATATTTATCACGGAGTTGAGTACAAAGTTACAAATAACATGAGTCTTAAAGGTGGCATAATAGTTCCCGGACTCTTTACATCAACAATACATTGGTCTTTCTAGACTTGTTAAGCTTTTGATGCATCTTATATCTTACGCCATTTAACTTTATAATTAACGATATGAGATCATGCATATTGACTATTATACGGCTCTTTATAAGGTCGCCACTGTTGTGATATTTGCAATTTTCATGAGACTCTTATAGATTGTAGTTAAAAAACTAAAATTTATAATTATTTAACAATACCAAAAAAAGATATTAAAGAAGGTTTTAATATCATCTATATTGTTGCTAAGTTTGTATTATATAATTTACCAGTGAAAAAAAAAAGAATATTGGTTACAGGAGGTGCTGGCTTTATTGGCTCTCATCTATGTGAAAAGCTTCTCGAGCTAGAAAATCATGTCATTTCAATTGATAACTATTTTTCAGGCAATAAGGCCAATATATCTAATTTGATTGATCACCCTAACTTTGAATCCGTTAGACATGATATAACATCTCCAATCCACATTGAAGTTGATGAAATTTATAACTTTGCCTGCCCAGCTTCCCCAGTATATTATCAGCATAACTCTATTCATACCGTTAAAACATGTGTTATGGGAGCTGTTAATATGTTAGATTTGGCTAGAGATGTTAGGGCAAAAATTATGCAGGCCTCTACCTCAGAAATTTATGGCGATCCACTGCTCCATCCACAAAAAGAAAATTACTTTGGCAATGTTAATATAATTGGCCCAAGATCCTGTTACGATGAAGGAAAAAGAGTGGCGGAGACATTATTTTTTGATTATCATCGCCAATATGAAATTGACATCAGGGTTATAAGAATATTTAACACTTATGGCCCAAAAATGTCTATTAATGATGGCAGGGTAGTTTCTAATTTTATTGTTCAGGCATTAAGGGGGGAAGATATCACAATTTATGGCAATGGCATGCAAACTAGATCATTTTGTTATATCGATGATTTAATTACTGGTATTGTTAGCTTTATGAATAATAAAAATGAAACTGGACCAGTAAACCTAGGCAATCCTACTGAGTTTACCATGCTGGAATTAGCAAATTTAGTTATAAATTTAACAGATTCCAAATCAAAAATAGTTTTTTATCCTTTGCCAGAAAATGATCCGATGCAAAGAAGGCCCGATATCAATAAGGCCAAGAAGTTGATTGATTTTAACCCCTCTATAAAGCTGGAAGATGGCTTGCGCAGAACTATAGAATATTTTAAGAAGATAGTCTAGTAAAAATATAACCTATCTAGAGGTGGTAATGACAAAGTCCATAGACTTTAAGACTTTCAACTTAACTGTGTAAATGATTTCTAAAAAACTAAAATTTCACATAAATTAACTCTATTAATAATGCCAATTTCTATCTTTAGAAGTGCTATTATGCTAGATCTTTTTTACTTGAAGCCAGCATTAAATTTGGGCGTGGTATCAGGATATAACTTGTCAAATTTAGTACTGGCTTCAAGTAAAAAAGATGACGCATTATTATGCTTCTAAAGATGGAAAATGGCATTACTCACCCTTAACCATGCCCACAAAGTTTTGCCTTTGTTTGCTGCCAACCTTTCTTAAGCTAATAAATTTAACATGATTTTGCGGATTCTCTTCGTCAATTTTTATTCCCCATAGGGACTCTATGTCATTTGGCACTGCACTATATCTTAAATCTGCTATCACATTATTAGAATTGGGGTGAAGGTAAATATAGCCCTTAGTAAAATGAGAAAACCTACGAATATCATCTCTTTGCTTTGAACCTTTGGGAATCTTATCAAAAACTAACTCTTTATCTATAGCCTCAACCTTTGACCCTTTATAAAAAACAGTATTACGAAAAGGCCTTACATTAACTGCATCAATATAATAATTATTGCCAGATTTATAAACGCTGCGCCACAAAATATTATTAGCTAGCGACGGATTCATAAAAATTTTTTCAACCTCGTGACCTCTGTTTTTAGCTACATCTAATATGTATGATTTTGCTGATA
>DDCV01000022.1:0-13026 GCA_002335845.1 Rickettsiales bacterium UBA1997
TTACATAATAATTTTAGAGGGTATAATGTTAATAGCGAGCTAAAAAAAAGTCAGTTGTTCTCTATTAAAAAGAATGAAAACCCTCGAGATTTTATAATATGTACGAGTTATGTTGATTATGAAAAACTTAAAAATGGTCCTTATAATATTGTTTTACAGAATGTAATGAATAATAACAATGATGGTTCATTATCTTGGGCGGCTATCCAAAAAGGAGTTAGATATATAAATATTGAAACGAGATTAGGATGGCTATCTATGCAAAGAAAAATGCTTAATTTTGTTGAAGAAAAATTGAATTAACATAATATGGGAATTATAATTCAAAAAATCATTAGAATTATGCCAGTAATTTTATTGCTACTGCTAATCTTTGTGGATCGGGAAAATAAATTTTATGTAATCGGCTTTCTTTCTCTTCTTTTTATTTATACAACTATATTAATAGTAAGAATCTTGTACGCAAAAAAAATATGGCATAAAGAATTTAATGATGAAAATTATGCCAAGGATGCTAGCATACTTAAAATGAAAGATTTAATAGAAAAGTTTGATAAATAAAAATTCAAATACGAAAGGTAGTTCAAATATGGGTAATATAGACTTTAAAAGCACTTGCATAGGTTTTTTAGGAGCTGCATTAATCTTTACACTTATGGGAGCAAAGCAAAAGAAAAACCTTGGTGATATTGTTGTAAACTCAATAACTGTGTTGGATGATGGATATGGAGGTTTTATAACGGCCTATAATCAAGATCAAAAAAGAACTTTGTATCTAGGCACTGGTGAAGAAAATAATGGATATATGCAGACATTTAATAAGTTCCAACAGCCTACAGCTTATGTCGGAACGAATAAAGATATGGACGGCATTCTAGTGCTCAATGATAGATATGGAGAACTGGGATGGTCAAGATCTGCAAAACAATAAATATAAATAAGGAATAATTTTATGAAAATTGCTTTTTTAACAGCTGGCGGTATCGCGCCGTGTTTATCATCAAGTATTGGTGCCCTTATTGAGCAATATGCTAAGTCCAAGCCTGATGCTGAAATGATTGGCTATTTAAATGGGTACCGAGGGCTGTTGCTTGGACAATCAATTGAGTTTCCAGCTTCAATTAAGGATAGTTTTGCTACTCTTTACGAATACGGAGGGAGTCCAATAGGAAACAGCAGAGTAAAACTAACAAATATCCAAGATTGTATTGATAGAGATTATATTAAAGAAGGTGAGGAACCATTACAGGTCGCTGCTGAACAATTAAAAAAAGATAAAGTAGATATTTTACATACTATTGGCGGGGACGATACGAATACAATGGCTGCTCAGCTATCTAGTTATTTAAAAAATAATGATTATAATTTAACAGTTGTGGGTCTACCAAAAACAGTGGACAATGATGTATATCCAATAGTTCAAACCCTAGGTGCTTGGACTGCTGCTGAACAAGGTGCAGTATTTTTTGAAAATATTATAAACGAAAATACGACAAGCACTCGTCAGCTTATTATTCATGAAGTAATGGGAAGAAACTGTGGCTGGCTAACAGCCGAAACGGCTTTAGAATACAGAAAAAGATTACACAAAAAAACATTTTTACCTGAACTGTTAATTACCAAACAAAAATGGGATGTAGATGCAATTTACATACCTGAAATTGACTTTAATTTTCAATCTGAAGTAGATCGCTTAAAGGATGTTATGAATCAAAAAGATGGTGTAAATATTTTTTTAAGTGAGGGCGCTGGTTTAGATGCGATTACAAGGGAGATGGAAGGCAATGGTGAAACTATACCTCGAGATGCGTTTGGTCATGTAAAACTTGATGAAATAAATCCTGGGCAATGGTTTGCTAAGAAATTCTCAGAGGCTTTGGGTGCTGAAAAAACATTAGTTCAAAAGAGTGGCTATTTCGCAAGGTCTGCCAAATCAAATGATAGAGACTTAAAGCTTATTAAGGACTCAGCAAAGTTAGCTACTGTATCTGCTTTAAATCAAGACAGTGGAGTGGTTGGCAAAGACATGAATAAAGATAGTGAGCTTGTATTGATTGATTTTAAGAGGATAAAAGGGGGGAAACCTTTCGATTTTTCTGGAAAAAATTTCAATGACATGCTATTTGAAATTGGTCAGGTATAAAAACGTTAAATTTCTTTTTTGAACGCAGTATTTATTTTTAGAAAACTAAAAATTATAATTGAGGTGAACATTCCAGGATAGAACGGTTCAATGTCTGGATAAAACTCAAAATTTAGTTTTGACATAAATAAGGCAATACTTGATATTGCAATCGGTATACATATCCATAATATTGCTTGTATTTTTGTAGTTCGGATGTTAAAATTTTTTAAAGCATTTATAAAAGGTAGTATTAAGCCTGGAATTATTATTGACCCAATTGTATAAATCATTTTGACAACGGATGGAATAGCTAATGATAACAATATTGATAATAAGCTCACTGCAAATAGACCTCTCCTGATAAGAAACACTGGATTTTTATTTGAATCTTTTTTTCGTATTCGCCAGAAAATATCTCTTCCAATTGTAATTGCATTAACAAAGCTCATAGAATCAATTGTCGACATAATAATTGCAAAAATAGAGATAAGGAAAAGTCCTAAGAAACCAGGTGGTAAAACTTCGAATCCTAATAACGGATATGTCATAACGGGGTTTTCAGGAATAATAAAAATATATGCATACAGCCCAGCAGTTAATGTCATTAAATCAAATAAGAACCAAAAACATACTGAAATCAATAACCCCTTTTTTGCGATCTCTGGATTTTTAACAGCTGCACATCTTTGAAAAAAATTGGGGTCTATGATTGTCCATACTGCAATAAAAAACCATACTAGAACATATTGTATCGAATTTCCGCCTAAGGGGCCAATGTGGCTATCTGGCAAAGATTTAAATAGCATAAAAGGTGAGACCGAATTGTACCAAGAAAAACCAATTAATGCAAAAAACCCTAAAAACATTAATATTAGTTGTAAATAATCAGTTTTGATTATTGAGCTTAAGCCACCCCTCCAAACATATATCGTACTAAAAATTGTAGCAATTAAAAGGCACCAAACTAATTTTATTTGAAATATAAAATTAATTAATACCCCAAGGCTCAATATGTAAGGAGCTGGGCTTGAAAGAACAAATATAAAAATAGCACTAATGATGCCAACTTCATCGCCATAGCTTTTTCTGAAAATATCAGGAATAGATAATATATTTTTATTCCATATAACTTTTGTCAGCCATATTGCATAAGCTATTGCAAACACATAATAAGGTAGCGCAAAAATAAACCAAGTCTGAATACCGTATAGGTAGGTATTCTCACCAACGCCTAAAATTGCTCCATACCAAGTACTTACTAAAGTCATTACAAACCCTGGCAAGCTTAATTTTCTACCAGAAAGAATATAGTCAATCTGAGAAACTTGGTCTTCTTTTTTACGAAGAAAACCTATAAAAAAGAGGACGATAAAATATCCAAAAACAATAATTAGATCGTATTTATTTATAGTCATTCAATATCTATATGATTTAAGAATACAAAAACTTTCCCTGTCGATTCAATCTCAAATTGACTACTTATAGCTTTATTTGAAATCGCAATTGAAGATGGAAATAGCTTTTTATTTATTAAACTATATTTTAAGCCAATTATTTTTATGTTATCGACAACTTCAGAAGCGATGATAGATATGTTTTGACCTGGTTGTGCTTTAATAACTTTTGAGCCACTCACGCAAATTATTTTTGAATAGTTCGTGACAACCTCGATGTTTAAATCATTATAAAATTTTGATACTAAAAATAGATTACCTAAAAGGTGATCTTCTCTTTGACCACCTGCTCCGAGTAAAACAATTTCTTTAATTTGATTCTTAACACACCACTCAAAAGTTTTCTCTAAATCTGTTTTATTTTGATTCGGTGTTTCAATCCATAAATTTGTTCGCTCAGTTTTTTGAATTTTCGTTGAATCAAAATCACCTATTACAATATCGGGCTCTTTGCCAAGAACTTTAAGTTTATCAGTAGCTCCATCAATACAAATAATTTTCCAGTTTTGTTTAAGAGGTGATAAAGCCGATTTATGATAAGGGAATTCACCATTTGCTATCACTAAAGCAGTATTTTTGAATCCATTCATTTGAGATATTACTAATAAAAAAAATAGATATTCTAGTTCTTAACATCTTAAATAATACTCTGTAAATTTTAATTCATTAAAAGATTATGAATTTAAAAAGTATTATAAAACGTATCTTCTTATTAGACGCATATTATCCAAGAACGATAATTGCCTCTATCATTCTTTTAACAATCTTTTTCATGTGGAAAATTCCTGAATTAAAAATTGATCCAGGTCTTAGATCATTGGTCCCACCAAATCATAAAATTGTTAAAAATATGGAATTAGCAGAAGATTTATTCAGTAGTAACGAAATTGTAATCATAGCTGTTGAATCTGAAGATTTATTATCTAGGACTAGTCTTATGAAGTTCTCCTCTATGCATGATTCTCTAGCAAGCATTCCCTCGGTAAGTCGCGTTGGGTCTATATATAATCAAAAATATATTGTCCCTGATGATGGTGGTTTTGAAATACAAAAAATTCTTCAAAAAATACCAGAAGATTCAATTGAAACCTCAAATTTTATTGAAACCATTCAGGCAAGCGAAATCATTGGGAGCTTAATTTCCTCAGATCTTAATATTATGTGTTTTGTGGCTCAAATTTCGGCTCCAACAGATTTCGATGAGATTGCTTTCAGAAAAAACTTATTTCGAATAGTTAATCGATTTGAAGACCCAGAAAATATTTACATTGCTAGTTCTATAATCTCAGCTGCTGAGTCCATTGATAGTGTGAAGAGAGATATGAGGACCTTTACACCTATTGCTCTCGGTTTAATGATAGTACTCTTAATCTTAAGTTTTAGAAGTTGGACTGGAACATTCTTACCTTTATTTGTTGTTGCGTTTTCAATACTATGGACATTTGGATTAATGGCTTGGCTAGGAATATCTGTACCGATTATTGGTGGCTTGATTCCAATAATGCTTATCGCGATTGCAAATAATTATGGTATCCATATTATATCTCATTATTATGAATTTACAAAATTAGATCAAAATCTTGATAGAGTTGAAATATTAAAGAGGACTATGAAAAGACTTGGGATGCCGATTTTCTTAGCCGGTTTTACAACAGTAATTAGTTTTTTAAGTTTATTAACTCACGAACTTACAAAAGTGCGAGAAATTGGAGCATTAGTTTCTTTTGGCATAGCAGTCTCTTTCTTTTTAAGTCTTCTATTCATACCTGCAATTTTAATTTTAGTGCCAAGACCAACCTATCTCGGTAAAGAAAAAAGTCTAGAAGCAGTAAATAATTTTCTTGTTAATTGGGGAAAATTTTTTGTAAAAAATAATTCGACTTTTTTAATATTATTATTTTCAGGGATGTTCTTATTTTCATTTGGCATCAGAGATATTACCATAGATACAGTACCAGATAATTATTTTCCTAAAGATTCAAAAATAAGGAGAGCTAGTGCCGTCATAAATGAGGTTTTTGGAGGTTCAACTCAATTAAACATTCTTATAGAAGGGGATATTTATGATCCTAATTCTTTAAACCACATCGATAAACTTATGAACCACATAAAAGAAAAAAATGATGTAGTTAGTTCTACTTACTCTATAGCAGATGTGATAAAAAAAATGCATTTTTCTTTTAACAACGGCAACATTGATTCTTTGAAAATTCCATTCAGTCGTGACCTTATAGAACAGTACATGTTTTTATACTCGATAGCAGGGGAAGACAATGACTTTGATTTAATATTAAACGATACAGATGATCCTAATTATTCGCAAGGATTTGTAAGAATTAAAAAAGTTAGTACTGCAGATTTAATGGCTTTAGTGGATGACACCGAAGATTATATTCATTCGAATTACTATGATGGTAACCCAATTAATCCTATGTTGTCTGGGCCAGCAGCATTGTTAGGAGCAGTTAGTCATTCTGTTATTAGAGGCCAAATTATTAGTCTTGCAATGGCCTCATTGATATTATTTATGATAATGGCAATCGTTTTCAGATCTTTTGTCGGCGGTGTTTTAGCTAGTCTACCTATGATGCTTGCAGTAATACTTATATTTAGTTTATTAGGAAATTTTGGTATTCCTTTAAACATGACAACCTCCTTATTAACCTGTATTCTTGTTGGAGTTGGAATAGACTATTCCGTTCATTTTCTTTGGCATCTAAGAGAATACCTTAGAGAAGGATATGATCTAGACTCAGCAATCTCTAACACGATGAAAGTTTCAGGTAAGGGTATTCTATTTAATGGCGTTTCTGTAATCGTAGGTTTTTCTGTACTAATGTTTTCAGTATTTATGCCTTTAAAAGAATTTAGTATTTTAATTATGGCTTCAATTGGTTTTTGTTTAGTTGGTGGAATGGCGATTTTACCAGCCATCGTAAGTCTTATAAAACCTAGTTTTTTATATAAATAATGAAGAAAAACCAAGATAAATCAATTAGCCTTATTATACTTTTTTTATCAGTGCTAGCTATAATCTGGTGGTTCTATAATTATTATTTAAATCCAGATAATCAAGGTGTAGTTGAAGTTTACAACCTTAAAACCATTGTGTCATGGGGTTCTAAAAATTCAGATCTACTATTAATTATCTATATATTTTTATGCTTACAACTAGCAGGATTATCAGAGTTTAAACAGCGGCAAGACTATCTTACCGTGGCTTTAATTAGTCTAGTTTTCACCCCAATTGGTCTACTCTTTATAAAAGATGAAAAAGAAAAACCGGATGAATAAAATCTTGTCTTTTTTGTTTTTTATTAATGTCGTTTTTGCTGGCGATAGCAACCCTGAGGCATTGGAAATTATGGAAAGAGTAATAGCTCACCCAAACCCAAAGACATCAATATCAGAGGTTCATCTAGAAATAATTAGAAAAAAGGGAAGCAAAACAAAGCAAAAAAATAGAGCTTTTATCAGTTATGAAAAATTGTATGATGACGGTGATTACAAGAAAAAATCATTAGTTAAATTTTTAGAGCCTAAATCCGTTGAGGGCACCGGCTTATTAAGTTGGACAAAATTTAATGGTTTATCAGAGCAATGGTTTTTTCTTCCAATATTGAAAACAGCAAAAAAAATTAAATCTAAAGAAAAATCAAAATCTTTTATGTCTACAGATTTCATTTACGAAGATTTGGAAAGCAGAGAGATTTCTGATGATAGTTTTAAGATTTATGGAAAAGAAATAATTAATAATAAAGATTGTATCATTATTGATTCTTCTCCAATAAAAGAGAGTTCATATTGGGGGAAAAAAATATATGTTGATACTCAAATATGGAAAATTAGAAAAGTAGAATATTTTTCAGCACAATCAAAATTAGAGAAAACGTTGCATTTTAAGGAAATAGTCAAAATGGGTAAGTATTGGTTCCCGAAAATATTAGAGATGCGCAAAGAAAATGGTAATTACACTATCATGAAAGTGGCCGCTTTTAAGCCAGATACAGGGTTAGATGATCAAGTTTTTACAGAATCTTTTTTGATAGAAAAAAATTAATTAAATAATCATTTTTAACCAATTAGTTGAAGCCGGGTCTAATTAATAAAGTATTTTACAAGGAGTAATTAAATAATGAATAAAAAATTTAAAAAAGATGCTTCTAAATACAAATCTTGGGTGTTGCGAGACAGACAAATTTGCGATTTAGAAATGATTTTAAACGGAGGTTTTTCTCCTTTAAATGGCTTTCTAAATAAAGAGAATTATGAAAATGTATTGATTGACATGAGACTTTCAGATGGTAGTGTATGGCCAATGCCTATCACCCTAGATGTTAACTCAAAATTTTCTAAATCAATATCAATCGGGGAAAATATAACCTTGAAGGACAAGGAAGGATTTTCAATTGCAGTTCTAGAGGTTGAAAATAAATGGGAGCCAGACTTATATAAAGAAGCAGAATTAATTTTTGGCACTAAAGACGTATCTCACCCCGGAGTTGATTATCTACTTAATTATAGTAACAATATTTATATAGGCGGTAAAGTAGAATTAATAGACTTACCTCACCATTATGATTATAAAGATTTGCGTCTTAGTCCAAAAAATCTGAAACAAAAGTTCAAAGATTTAGGATGGTATAATATAGTCGCTTTCCAAACACGTAATCCGCTACACAAAGCACATGTTGAAATGACATTAAAAGCACTAGAAGATTTAGACGCTAATCTATTAATTCATCCTGTAGTTGGTATGACTAAGGCTGGAGATGTCGATCATTATACTCGAGTGAGGTGTTATCAGCATGTACTAAATAAGTATCCAAAAAATAAAGCAATATTAAGTTTAATACCCTTAGCAATGAGAATGGGTGGGCCAAGAGAAGCACTCTGGCATGCTCTTATTAGAAAAAACTATGGTTGTACTCATTTAATCGTTGGTAGAGATCATGCTGGGCCAGGCCTAAATAAAGAAGGTAATCCATTTTATGGGCCTTATGATGCTCAAGAAATGCTTCAAAAATTTGAAGAAGAAATTGGAATTAAAATGGTGCCTTTTAAGTTTTTGGTTTACCTTCCAGATGAAAATATTTACAAGCCAATTGATGAAATTCCAAGTGAGACTAATTATAAAACAGTCTCTGGGACTCAATTAAGAGATTACCTTGATAAAGGGAAAGATATTCCAGAATGGTTTACCTACAAAGAGGTGGCTAATGAGCTTCAAAAATCTCAACCACCTATTTCTAAGAGAGGTTTTACAGTCTTTTTTACAGGATTGTCGGGTTCGGGGAAATCTACTTTAGCAAATGGTCTATTAATAAAACTGTTAGAGAATGGAAATAAACCTGTAACACTCTTAGACGGAGATATTGTTAGAACTCATTTATCGAGTGAATTAGGTTTTTCAAAAGAGCATCGATCTTTAAACGTCAAGCGTATTGGGTATGTAGCAAGTGAAATAACAAAAAATGGTGGCATCGCTATTTGTGCTCCTATAGCACCTTATGAAAAAGATAGATCATATAACAGAAATCTTATTTCAAAATTAGGCGGATACATTGAGATACATGTTTCGACTTCGTTAGAAAAGTGCGAGGAGAGAGATGTTAAAGGTCTTTATAAATTAGCAAGAAAAGGGGTAGTGAAAGAATTTACAGGCGTTTCTGATCCATATGAAGCTCCCCAAAATGCTGAGCTTGTAATCGATTCTAGTGATGTTGATCCTGAAAAACTTGTCGAACAGATTTATGATTTTATTAAAAGTTTATCTTTCATTTAAAAATATTATTTAATGACCAAATATTATTTTTCAGCCATATTTTTAATATATTCAGGGTTTTTTCAAATCTTGAATGCTCAACTAGTTTTACCAACTAATGATAGTGTCCTAAACTATATACATGTTCTTTTTGAATGGAATCAATACCCTGAAGCAGATAGTTATAACCTTGAAATTTCTACTGATTCTCTTTTCGATAGCGTAATAAGGACAGCTACTGTCAGTTCATTAATTTTTATTGAAAAAGAAATTATTAATTGGGATTCAAAATATTATTGGCGAATAAGACCGATTTTTGAAAGTTCGCTAACAAGCGAGTGGTCTGAAACATATCATTTTTTTACTGGGCAAAAGCGTTCGGAATCAACTGTCAATATTTATGATGAAAATAATGTTAGTCCTGGCCTTACAATATTTGGATCATTTTATAATTATTTTAGCGCAATGATTGATATTAATGGGAAAGAGGTATGGAATACCGGTGATAAAAAAATTGTTTATTATAATTCTTCTCCTGCACTTGATTTACTAGGGTGCATTTCTGATAATTCATTAGAACATAATTTGCCTGGAATTGATTTTTCTATAGATAATGATTTTATTTGGGAAGAACCAAATGATCAGTTTTTGCACCATGACCTTGTTAAACTTCCAAATGGTAACTACATGGGTATTGTTTCCACTAGTCAGTTAGGGCCTATTCCAATTGGTCCTTGGACATCTGATTACCAAGGTTTTGGTTTTGCTGCAAATGGTTTATCAGTTGAATTCCCTTGGGTTGGTGACAAACTTGTTGAGTGGGATAAAGATACTAAAGAAGTTGTTTGGAGTTGGAATGTATTTGACCATTTATCCATGGAAGATTTTGATGCTCTTGGAGGGACGTGGTTACCTAGTTCTACTGGTTATCAAGAGTATGATTGGACGCACCTTAACGCAATGATATTTTCTGAACAGGAAAGCGCTATATACATTTCCATTCGACATTTATCAAGAATAACAAAGATCGCTTACCCAAGTGGTGAGGTTATCTGGAATATGGGAAGAGATATGCCTTCAGGCGAAGTTACTTTAGGAAACGATTTTGGGTTTAGTTTTCAGCATGGTTTACAGAAACTTGAAAACGGGAATATTGTCACATTTGATAATGGAAATCTAAGCCAGCATTTTTTAAATACTGAGGTCCCTACTTCTAGAGCTTTAGAATTATCGATTTTAAATGACCAAGCATCAATTATTTGGGAGCATTCTTTACCAGAAAATCTCTTCGGATTCGCATCTGGTAATGCTCAAAAACTTGACAATGGAAATTACCTTATCACAACTGTTGGTGGTAACGGCACTTCAATTGAAGTAAACAGTGATGGAGTACAAGTTTGGCAAGGAAATTATAACTTATGTGAACCAATCTGTGCTGTTTATCGAGCGAATAGAGTTTCAAGCCTATATCCAATTGCTTTCAGTTTAATATCAAATGGTCTTTCGATTAATCAAGAACAGGGTAATGAATTTGGTGCGGGTATTCCACTGGCATTGGGCAGTGCTTCTGTATCATTCACATTGAAAAATGAAGGCTCTATTTCAGATGTTTTCAATTATGAGTTTGTTGAAGAATTAAATTGGTTTGATAATTTTAGTGGATATGTGGAACTCTCGCCAGGAGAAGAGCAAATTATTACTTTTAATGGAGAAACGAGCAGTTCAGCAAATAGTAATTATTACCAGATGGTTGTAGCACCCTCCCAAAAACCTTCATTAGCTAAAACAGTTATTAACGAGCTCTATATAGATGAATTAAGTTTAAATACTGAATCTTTAATAGTTCCTAAGAGTGCTAATCTGAAAATGCCCTTTCCAAATCCATTTAATTCATTTGTTCATCTTAATGTAGAAAATGTTTTAGAAAATGGACTCAGTATTGATATATATGATATAAATGGTAAAACTGTTGCAAGTATACCAATAATATCAAATTCAAGTAATTTTCATACTTTGTGGAATGCTGAGAGTCATCCATCGGGGTTGTACTTTTTAAGTATTGACAACTCTATCAATACTCAATTCAAGAAAATTTTATACTTAAAGTAATTGAAGCATTTTTACAAAAGTTTTTCAGTATTAGTATTAATGAATATGCATATAGTGTTTTCACAATGCGATAGCGCATATACATATATTGATTCATTACCGAGTAATGTAAATATCCTTTTTGGAGACAGTTGCTTTTATAATGAAGATATAAGTGTATTAAATGATCTTATAAATGATAATAATCTAAATTATGAATCACCTCTTCATTTGGGAACCCAATCATGGTTCAGCGGTCGACTTAAAATATTAGTGGCAGGTAATTATGGTAATAGCTCAGGTGTGAATGATACAATTTTTATTTTGCCAGAATCTATTGGAAATTGGACCAAACTTAGTGGTTTATATTTAGAATGGAATAGAATATCATCACTACCTTTAAATTTTGAAAAATTAAAAGAACTCAGATCGTTATACATTTCAAATAATATTTTAGAAAGTGTTATTGAAAACTTAGATAGCTTATCCAGTCTCAAATATTTAGATCTTGGCTATAATAAAATTGATTCCTTACCATCTTCGTTATGTGGATTAAATGAACTAGAATACCTATGGTTATTTAATAACAAACTAGAATCACTCCCTGATTGTATCTGCAGTATGACCATTGATTGGAATAATGATGACAGTGCTTGGTTTCCATACTTTGCTGTTGGTGGAAATAATCTTTGTGATAATATCCCAGAGTGCATAGAGAATAGTTCAAATTTTAACGTGAGTCTTGATCAGTTTTATTATTCTTTTCAAGTTGAATCATTGCAGGAATGTGATTATGCTGGGATTAATGAAGCTGAGGTTATGCCTAATTATATCAGTATAGACAACCTTTACCCCAACCCCTTTAATCCCCATACAAATATAAAAATAGTCCTTTTAAAACGTGATTATGTGAATATTTCAATCTATGATATTAAAGGAAATTTAATTGACGTTTTGAACAATAGAATACTTGAAGAGGGTAATTACAATTATAAGTGGAATGCAACCAATGTAAGTAGTGGTATGTATTTAATTAAAGTAAAAACACCTACCCAGACATTTATTCGTAAAGGATTGTTAACAAAGTAATGTCAATAGGTAATCAGTGCGCAAGCCATTGATAGACCTGCTCCAGTACCAATGAAGTATAATAGATCACCACGTTGAATTCTGCCATCTTCTATGGCTATAGCAAGTGCCATAGGAATTGATGCTGCTACACAGTTTCCAGTTTTAGATACAATGTTTATAATTTTATTTTTTTCAAATCTACCGTAATCATGATAAGCATTAATTGCTTTTAAGGAAGCTTGATGTGGAATTACCCATGATACATTGTCTTTTTTAAATCCTGAATTTTTAAAAGTTTCCAGGACCATTTTAAAGGCCTTTTTTCTCGCTGACTTATATATTGAAGGCCCATCCATTGTGAAAAAATTATCTTCTATCGAAGTCTCGGGATTTAAGGGGTGCTTGAATGTGCCGCCTCCTCTGACCTCTGTTAACTCAGCATTTTCTGACCAGGTGTTCATTTTCCAATAATGAAAATTCTTTGAATTAGTTTCTTCTTTTTCAATCAATATTGCGGCAGCACC
>DDCV01000022.1:13072-30329 GCA_002335845.1 Rickettsiales bacterium UBA1997
GCATTATTTAAAGCGATAAGAAACGATAGGCATGTCCCATGAATACTAAAGCAAGGGACATTTTTTATTTTGAGTTCTCTTTGAAAAAATACAGAAGTATCTGGAATAGTTTGTTTTGGGACTCCTGAAGCATTAATAATTAAATCTGGAATACCGTTACCTGCTAATGCTTTTCTAGCAGCAACTGCTCCCATTTCATCTACATCTATTTCAGATATTCTTCTTTCCTCAACCCCTGTCTTTGCAATTATCCATTCAGTACTTTCATTTATAAATTTAGCAGTTGTTTTTGATTTTTCAACTTTAGGAGGCAAATATATTCCTGACCCTGTTATTTTAATACTCATCCTAGGGTCTCAATTAAAAATTGAATTTCAAATTTGCGCGGACATGAGAAAAATCTTCCATTATATTAATTCTATAGTCTTCCCCTAATGGGTGTTTATTATTGCCTTTTATTTTTGTGTAACCTAAAACAAGGTGAAGATTCGTTTTTATAATATACGATGTTTCAAATGAAAATATGAGACCGGGGACTGAACCATTAAAATTGGTATTATCAATATCTAAAAGTGAAGAGCCTGAAATAGTTAGTTGCTCATTTGCAAATGTTTTATTTAAAGATATAATAATAGCTCTTTTAGTGAGGACACCAAGAGATGATCCATATCCAGGTGTAAATATATTTTTTGGATCTAATTCATCTATACTAATCTCTAGGTTGGGTATTGATATATCATTATCAATAGGTAAGCTGTCAGCTTGATAATCAAGCGTGTCGTAAGCAAATAATTGTCCTATAAGTTTTATATCAAAAGGTAAATCAACTTCAAGTTGTAATGTTGCTTGAAAATAGTTGGCTTTTTCTTTTAGGGGATATGAGTAGTGCAAGGAATCATAAATTTGTGATTGATAAGAACTTGTCCTTAACAAAAAGTCATCAGCGCTATTTTTATCTGAGGTATTAAAAAATGCGGCATCCCCTCTAATTGTTGTATTTCCTAAAAATAAAGTAGATCCAAAACCAAGCATTTTCGTTTTTCTATATCCATAAATTATGTCAATAATCGAAAAACTTTTATCTGGACCAAATGCATAGACATTGACTCCTGATAAGTTGAATAAGCGATCATATCCTTCAAAATAATTGATTGAAATATCACCAACGCCAAATGTTCTTGCAGCATAAATCCCAAGCTCTAGGGGCATTCCTCTTATTTTCATAAACTCTTCACTAGAAGGATTCGAGGGAAGTTTAATCGGAAAATCATCATTTTCTTGAGGTGTCCTGTGCGTATTGTGCAAGGGAGATAAAGTGAAACCAAATTTGTAATTATTTAGGTATAAATCGATAGCTGAAGAAAACACACCAAGCTTTTTATCTGAACCACTTTCAAATGTATAGTAGTAATCATATGGACTGACAACATCAATCGGACTATTTTCATCAACATTACCCCAACTATGAATCATTTTACCAATTTTGAACTCACCCCATGATGTAAACATTTGTAAATAAAACTCACGCATATCTAAGCTAAAGTCAGTGGGCGATTGGTCTGATAAAAAGTGGGTAGATTCTCTTAACTTATGTTCAACATCTATGTTAGATCGAAATAAAATATCACTGCTTTCATGGTCCACATTAAAACGAAGCAACCTGTAAGGTAGGTTTATTAAAGAGCCATCTGATAATCTCGAAATATAATTAAAATCTACAAAGCCACTAATTGTGTTAGAGGATTGACTTATAGCGAAATTAAATAAGAAGATTATAAAAAGAATTTTATTTAAGCGCATATGTTATCCATTGTATGATTTCATTTCCTTGAGTTTTCCAAGCTCTTTGCAGAGCAAAATCAGGAAAATCACCTAAAAGTTCTCCATTCCAAGTATAACTAAGCAAGGTCTCATTTTGATTTTTAGGGGAAAGCTCCCATTTGCCTGCTGCATTTATTAATCGTATATAGTTTTTATTTAATGGAGCATTTTTATGGTTTCCAGAAACGAAAGAAAACTCCCATTCAGAATCTTTTCTGCTTTTTTTATGCTTTATAACATAATCTCTATCTGCAAGTAGAAAAGGCATGTCAAGCATTATATGAACTGTGTTTTCTCCTAAAATTTTAACTTCATGAATTCTTCTAAATACTTTTGGGTAGTGTTCTACATCTTCAATGATTTTAGCTATTGGTTCAATTGAATATGGTAATGAAGAACTCACTTTGCATATTGGAAATCCTTGATAATTTGTCCATTTGATTTCAATATCACCTTCTTGAATGATATTCCACTCTATTGGACTCTTAAAATCTTTTAGATTTAACTCGCTATAATAGACCCCTAGGTTTAGAAAAAATAAAAGCGTAAATAAATTTGATTTTAAGTGTCTCATTTATTCAAAAATGTCTCATATATTGATGAACAATCTTTTTTTATTCTCTCTTCAGATAGTCCAAACTTTTTTAAATCATACTTGTGCTTACTTTTATAATTTTTCTGTTTTTCAGCGGTATTTTTAATTTCATTTCTAAGTTCTTCTGAAGGTTTATGGTTTGTAAAAATAAAAATATCGTCCATAAGTTTTTCAAAATTTTCCATCATTTGATCATATCGAACTATCATTACCCTTGATTTGTCAATTTTATTATTTTCCCAATCATTATTAAATCGTATTAACAGGGTAATGAGTGCATTATAAAGTCTTTCGATATATTTTTCTCTAATATTTGTGTCCAAACTCCAAAATCCAAACCTTTTATCAAGGACACCCGTTACTAAACTTAAACCTGATGGGATTACACTTAATGGATCTCTTATCATATATAAGATTCTAGAATCAGGAAATCTTTTTTGAAAAGAGGGAAGATTTGTGCTTAGAGAAAATAGTTTTCCTATGTAAGGTAAATCTTTTTTATATGTTTTCCTTGCCCAAACATTTTCATACCAATCAAAATCCCTTTTACTAGTATCTCTGTGTTCTGGATCAAAATATTTAAAAAAATCTTCATCTGCAAATGAGAACAAAAACCCATAGAGGAAGAAGCCATCAAAATATCTAAAAAATAGACCAACGTCATCTGTTTCGATAGATGTTAAACTTGTTTTATGTGCTTCTGTTGAATGGTGACGGGCTGGGCTTAATTTTTCTAAGACTGGTAAAAATGGTTTTATTACTTTTTGAAGAATTATCGAAGGATAAATTAATTGCCAAAGTTGAGACCCTTTACCGAGGCCACTATTAATCAAATATCTTTGTAAAAAAGTAGTGCCAGATCTAGGATTTCCAACAATTACAATTGGTTTATGCAGGCTAGGTTTTCGAGCTATTTTATAAAAGATTTTATCAATAAATAAGAAAATTGAAACAATCAATCGCATCATACTTAGAAAAAACCCTGTAATAATTGGGCTGAACCATGCCCCAAATGTGTTTCCAACAATCTTATAGGCTTCTAATTTTCTGTTTATATTCATAGCTTGTTATGTATTTGGAATTTAATTGTATAAAAATTGTTATAATTTTTGAAAGAATTTATTTAACTATTTGACGCATTAAGAGTCTAATAGTTAAAATTTTATTAATCAAATAATTGAGCGGTCAAAATTTTATTTAATTGGAAAATAACTATGAATTATAAAATTAATATTTTGTTATTACTGACATTAGTATTTAAAGCAGATTTAAATGCAGAAGTGTTTGATGGCTACACTCTTTTTTCGCCTACTGGAGGTGGGCCTAGCGGCGCTACAGGGGGTACTAGTTATCTTTATGATAATGATTATAATATTATTCATACATGGGTTCATTCTAGAGGTGCTGCAAGCATGCCATATCTACTGCCTGACAGTTCAATCATATATCCTTTTAGAGTAGAAAGTCCCACTATGAGTGCCGGAGGCGTAGGTGGCGGAGTCGCTCACATTGCTTGGGATGGGACTATATTATGGGAATACATTATTTCAAATCAAACCTATCAACATCATCATGATGTTCAGCCTCTTCCAAATGGGAATATATTGGTTATCGCATGGGAGAAAAAAACAGCAACTGAAGCATACGCTATGGGTAGAGTGTCTCTTGATAACCCATTAAATGAGATGTGGTCAACTGCAATCTTAGAGCTTGAAATGACGCCGCCAAATGGTGCAAATATTGTTTGGGAGTGGCACTTATGGGATCATTTAGTTCAAGATTCAGATCAAAGTTTACCAGGTTATGGAACAGTGTCTGCTCATCCACAATTAATGGATATTAACTATGGTGAAGTCGGTGGAGGAGGAGGGCCAGGCGGTAGCAATGCTGACTGGATGCATATTAATGCGATAGATTACAATCCTTTTCTAGACCAGATTGTAATTAGTTCTAGACATCAAAATGAAATATACATAATTGATCATAGTACAACTACCGCTGAAGCGGCAGGACATACTGGCGGAAACTCTGGCAAAGGAGGCGATTTCTTATATCGCTGGGGTAATCCCTCAGCATATGATCGAGGCTCGAATTCGTCTCAAAGATTAGATAGTCAGCATGGAGTAAACTGGATCAAAGAAGGGTATCCTGGGCAAGGAAATTTAATTTTATTCAATAATAATTATGGAAATTTAACCTCTGCTGTTTTTGAAATTTCGCCACCTTTGAACTCAGACAGTACTAATTATATTATCAACGAAACAGAGCCTTTTGGCCCAAATGAATTAGAGTGGATGCATACAGGTGATTTTCATTCAAATGTTCAAAGTGGAGCATTTAGATTATCAAATGGTAATACTCTTGTTTCAGTTGCTGATGATGCTACAATCTTTGAAGTCGATTCGTTAGGTAATACGGTTTGGAATTATGAGTACCCAGGGGCAAACATAATGATAGCTAGATCACAGAAATATTCAATTGATTTTTTTGGAGGAAGTGACTCAACAGGTTTCCCCGATTACATTATTGGCGATGTAAACTTTGACTCTTCCAATGATGTCTTCGACTTGATATACGTTGTCGATATGCATTACGGTTTTTATCCAAAAACTCCACCTGCAGATATCAATGAAGATTCAGAAGTAAACTTTCAAGATGTAATGGCTCTAATTTATCAAGTAATGAACTATCTTCGTTGAAATCGAAAAATAAAGAATTCTCTATCAAATTTTGGATTACCAGGAAGGTAATTGAAAACCCCTTAAAGTCTATTTTATTCCCCCTTGCCTTTACCTCAATTTTTGGATTGGGCATGACATTTATTGTTGTTGATGATGATATGCTCGCAATGCTTCCAAATAATATGAGCTCAAAGCTTTCCTGGGATGCGGTGCAGGATGAATTTGGAAGCACAGAATCTATTTTTATCGCATTTGGTTATAAAGATAAAACGATCTTTAATAAAAGCTCTTTTTCTGATCTTTGGAAATTAACAAATGAATTAGAATCTCGACCTGAGATAAAAAAAATTACAAGCCTTTCAAATTTGCCAAAAATTGAAAATGTTGATGGTTTTTTAGAGGTCCACTCATTGCAACCAAGCGAAGAACTAGACGACATTCAAATAAATGGAATAAAAAAATATGTATATAATAATCAGTCTATTAGAGCGAGGTCAATAAGCAAAGATGGCAATTATTTCAATATAATGGTACAGCCAAATGACAGTATTGCTCATAATGTTGTTAGAGATATAGTCGTGGAGATAGGCGATAGCTTATTATCTAAAAATTATGAAATACATTATGGTGGGACTGCATACATTACTGGGTCTGTCCCTGGTATGATAAAAAATGATATATCAAAACTACTTGGGGTTGGTCTTGTTTTGATGAGTCTGATTTTATTGGTTAACATTCGGGATTTATTTGCGGTAGGGATGATATTCTCTGTCATTATCCAATCTCTAATTGTTATGGCTGGATTGATGGGGTGGGTAGTTTATTTGACAGGATCAGAAAATTTTTATTTCACCATTATAAATTCATCGATGCCAATAATTTTACTTACGATTGCAAATTCTGATGGAGTTCATGTTGTTACAAAATTTTTTAAAGAGATGAGGCATAATGGCAATATAAAAAAATCAATAGCCAAATCGATAGACACTCTATTCGTGCCGATATTTTTAACTAGTGTTACCACAATTGCTGCGTTTCTTACTCTTTATTTTGCGCCAATAAATCAACTAATGGGTTATGGGATATGCCTAAGTGCTGGGATATTATATGCTTTTATTTTAAGTCTTACTTTTTTACCAGCAGCAATGTCGTTAAAGAGATGGGATTTAAATTCGAAAGCAATATCGCAAAATGGGTATTTAGAAAATATAATTTCTAAATTTGGCAAATTAGTAATTTCAAAACCAAAATCAATTTTAGTAGTTGGAATGATAATTATGTTTATTGGAACTGCGGGATTATCATTGCTAAAAGTGGATGTTAATATTGCGAATTTTTTTAAAGAAGATACTGATTTTAGGAAAAGTATTGATTTTATAGATCAAGAGATGACGGGTACAATGGATGTACGTATTAGAGTAGAAGCGCCTATCAAGGATCCTAATACATTGAATGAAATGCAGGAGATGCAAACATTATTGAACAGCAACCCAAAGGTAACAACTAGCTATTCCATAGTGGATGTTGTTAAACAAATGCATCGCATACTTATAGATGATAATCCTGAATTTGAAATTGTTCCTAAAGATGAAAAAAAAGTAAGCAATCTTTTAATGATGTATTCAATATCCGGAGATCAAGATGACTTAAATACAATAGTTGATTATAATTATAAAGTGGGTCTAATAACTGCTTTAAGTCGCGTTATGAGTACAGAAGAAATTATTCAGTTCGTAAAAAAAATTGAAGATCAGGTATATGACTTTAAGCATATTAGTAATGCGTCAATAACCGGAATGGCTATTGTGATTAGAGATTTAATTTATTTGGTTATTGAATCTTCAGTAATAAGTATTTTTTCATCAGTTATACTTATTTGTCTAATTACATCAATATTTTTTAAGAACTTTTCATGGGGCTTCCTTTCAATAGTTCCACTTGTCACGGCAGTCTTAATTAATTTTGGCTTTATGGGTATTGCAGGTATTCATTTGAGTCATGTAACAGCACTTTTGTCATCAGTTATTATTGGTGTTGGTGTCGATTTTTCTATTCATTACATTTACCAATACAGAAGATTAATCAAGGATAAAGTTCGTAATGGGATATCAAATAAAGTTATAAATGAGGTTGGTTATCCAATCGTATTAGATGCAGCATCGAATATGTCTTTTGGAGCTTTATTATTTTCTACTTTCATTCCTGTCCAATACGTTGGGGGTTTAATGGTGTTTGCTATGTTTTCTACAGCTTTCGGCACATTAACATTGCTTGCAGCTTCAGTTGAATTATTAAAGACTAGTTATTCAAAATGATTAAACTATTTATTATCTGCTCGATTCAATTTTTTCTTTTAATAAATAATTTATCAGCACAAACTGGTTACGAATTAGCTAAGAAGCTTGATAATAAAGATAAGCCTCAAAATATGACTAGCCGAATTTCGATGACATTGACTAATGCTAAAAATAAATCTCGTAAAAATGTAATGATATCAAAAACAGCAAGCCAGAGCCAAAAACAGATGATTTGGGTTTTAGAGCCTAAGTCTGATAGAGGTATGTCATTTTTGAAAATCGAGCGTGAAGACAGGAAGACTGAAATGCGTATATGGTTGCCTGCCTTTAACAAAATTCGAAGAATTAATGCAAACAGAAGAAGTAATTCTTTTATGGGTTCAGATCTTAGTTATGAAGATATGATGAGTCGGTCACTTGATGATAATACATATTTAAGACTTGAAGATGATCAGATTGGGGGAGAAGAATGTTATGTTTTGGAAGTTATACCAAAAAAAAGCATTAATACATCGTACTCAAAACATATAACATGGGTTTCAAAAGAAAACTTTCAAATTGTACAGGAAGCTTCCTATGATAAAAAAAGTAAGCTAAAAAAAATTAAAAACTTCCATTATGCCTTTGTAAATAATTATGAGATAATATCAAAAATTCATGTTAAAGACTTGCAGAAAAAGCACAAAACTGATATTTATTTTGACCAGGTTAAAGTAGATGCAAAAATGGATGAAAAAATATTTCAAGAAAAAAGTTTAAAACGGTTACCGCTTCATTAAATAATATCAATAAAAAACAGGCCCTTTTTCATTTTTAATTTTTTTGATCCATTCCGGTATATTTTTTTTATCTGCTTTCATTCTTTCTGTTGATGAAGAAAAACCAATCATATCCCATATCTCAAATGGACCAAAGCGCCATCCAAAACCCCACTTCATAGCATTATCTATATCCTTATAAGAATCTGATATTTCATGTACTCGATTTGCACAATAAAGAAGCATTTCAGATAGAATCTCCCAGAAAAATTTTCCATATTTTGAGTTCAGGTTTATTAAGGTATTTATTTGTAGAGAAACATTGCTTCCTTGAACAATCTCCTCTTTCAATCCTAAATCTACTTTTTTCATGGTTCTGTACTTTTTATTATTGAGATCAAAAACTAGAATATTCCCATTAGTATCTTTTTTATAAAAACCGCCTTTTGCTTTTTGACCAAGGTTTCCATTAGCAATGAGAATTTCCATAACTTCGGGTATTTTAAACATTTCTATAGATTCATCATGAGTAGACTTTTTATAAGTGGTCATTGCTACACTTTTTAAGACATCGAGGCCAATTATATCTGCTGTCCTAAATGTTGCGCTTTTAGGTCTTCCGCAAATAGATCCTGTTAGTTCATCGACTATTTCGATATCAATTTCCATTTTTAAGGCAATATTTATTGTAGACATTAGACCAAAAATGCCAACGCGATTTCCAATGAAATTTGGGCAATCTTTTGCGGGAACAATTCCTTTATCTAATATATTTTTTCCAAAATTGGATATTGTATTATAGGTTTCTAAGGAAGTCTCTTCACCCCTAATTAATTCCAATAAATGCATGTACCTAGGGGGGTTAAAAAAATGAGAGACCATAAATTTATTTTTTAGTTCTGGAGAAAACTTTTGTGAAAGCTCTTTAAGAGTTATTCCTGACGTATTTGTTGTTAAAATAGCAGATTTTTTGAGAAGAGGTAATATCGTATCATAGACTTTAAGTTTTATATCAAGGTTCTCAGCAACGGCTTCTAATACCCAGTCTACTTGCGTAATTTTTTCAAGATCTGATTTATAACTACAAGGAACTATTAAATTAATCTTTTCAGGACTTTCTAATGGAGCAGGTTTTAAAGTTTTTAAACGGTCCTTACCATTTGTTGCTAATTTATTAGAAATATCAAATAAATATGTTTTTATCCCTTTATTAGCAAAAACAGCGGCTAGTTGTGCCCCCATTATTCCAGCACCTAAGACAGCAATACTTTTAAATGGATTATTTGGAGGCAAGTGGATTTAGGTCGTTATTTTGATTACTGATTAATTTGGCCAAGTCTTCGGTATTTTTCTTGATATTTTTTATATAACATTTTTTGATGATTATTCAGGTCGACTTCTCTACCTTGAATGAAGGCCATTAAAATTTTGGGATTCATTTCCATGGGTGGTATATCAGAGATAAAGAAAGTAGCATCTTTGCCAATATCAAGGGAACCAACCATATCATCAATATCAAGAATTTCTGCGGCACTTAACGTTATGGATCTAAGGGCTTCGCTTTTTTCTAAGCCATATGCAGCAGCTCGCATAGCTTCGTTTGGAAGGTTTCGGATATTTCCATCATGGGGGTATCCTATTCTAGTACTCAAACAAAATTGCACACCGCCTTTCTGAAGTAGATAGGGTATTTTGTATGGCAAGTGTATAGGCTCAAATCTCCTTGCTGGAATTTTTTCAACTTTATCTAAAATAACAGGAATATTATTTTTTACAAGAAAGTCGGTTAGTCGCCAGCTGTCTGCGCCACCAACAATGATAATTTTCAAGTCGTTTTCTTTTGCCCAATCTACGGCAGATATAATTTGTCTAGCTTCAGCAGCATGTATGTAAATCCCCTTCTTTTCAACAATGAAAGGAATCATTGATTCAAGTCTTAGATCAACTTTCTGCCTATCTTTGGATAATCGATCTCTTTGTTTTATTATTTGGAAGTATGCTCTTACATCTCGAACCATATCATCAAGTTCTCTGATTGATTTTTGTATCTCTTCACGCTGTTTTTTTTCAGATTTTTTTATATTCTTACCATACTTGATGCTCATAGCTGGCCAATTTATGTGTAGGCCTGATGGATGCTTTAAAGTTGCATGCTCCCAAGTCCAACCATCAAGCATCATGACTGAAGATTGACCTGAAACTCGCCCACCAGCTGGAACGGAATTGGCAATAAGGACGCCATTTGACCTAGTGATAGGTATAAGTTCAGAATCTGGATTATAACTAACATTTGCTTTCACATTTGGGTTGATTGAGCCACTTTCAGCAAAATCATGTGTTTGACGAACTAAACCAATCTCCACTAATCCAATTCTAGTTAAAGGCGCGATGTAACTAGGAACTATGTGTTTACCAAAAACATCGTAAACATCTGTTTCTGGCGATGCCATAATATTTTTTTCAATTCTAACTATTTTACCTTTTGAAAATAATATGTCATAGCCTTCGAGAACTTCAGTAGAAACAGTATGGAGGATACCACCTTTTAAGAGTATAGGTCTTTTTTGCTCTTTTCCAGGAATCTGATCATTCGATAACAAAATAGAAAAAGTAAAAATTAATAGTATGCTTTTATTCATTGTAGACACCTGTATTGTCTAAAATATCACAATTGTGACCCTGGTGATACATTTTTGAATTTATACTTTTACTGGTATTGGTACCAGTACCGCCTTTAATCGATAATACTTTTTGGATGATATCTTTTCTTAATTGTTCGTCTCTATCTTCAAGTATTTTATTTTCAGTTTTAGAATAGTACCTAATTCCATCAATCCAAGTTTCTTCAACTTTACTATAAACTGATAAAGGTTCACCATCCCATATTACAAAATCAGCATCTTTTTTTGGCTCTAAAGACCCAACAAATTTATCTATTTTTAATTGTTTTGCAGGATTAATAGTTACCAGTTTTAGCGCCTCATTTGGATCAAGATTCCCATATTGAATCGCTTTTGCTGCTTCGGTATTTAATCGCCTTGCAAGCTCACTATCATCTGAATTAAAAGATACTATAACATTGCTTTTTGCCATCATACTTCCATTGTAAGGAATTGCGTCAATAACTTCATATTTATATTGCCACCAATCTGAAAAAGTAGATGCTCCTGCTCCATGCTCTGCAATTCTATCTGCAACTTTATAGCCTTCAAGAACATGTTGAAACGTCGCAATTTTAAATCCAAAATCTTCTGCAACTCTAGTTAGCATTAATATCTCATCTTGCCTGTATGAGTGACAATGGACCAATCTTTTTCCTTCAAGGATTTCTAAGAGCGCATCAAGTTCAAGGTCTTTTCTAGGCGGAACTTTTGTCCGTTGATATTTTGAATTTCGATAATAGTTGTCGTTCTCGTGCTTGTAATCAAGAGCGGCTCTAAAAGCATCTCGAATAACTTGCTCAACGCCCATTCTAGTTTGTGGATATCTATTTGTGCCACTCCAATTAGATTGTTTTACGTTTTCACCTAACGCAAACTTTATTCCCTCTGGTGCACCTTTGAATAATAAACTGTTAGCATCAGCTCCCCACCGCAGTTTAATTACAGCATTTTGCCCACCAATAGGGTTTGCCGATCCATGCAATACATTAGCTGTGGTTAGTCCACCACCAAGTTGTCTATAAATATTTATGTCTGTTGGGTCTAGCACATCTTTCATTCTAACCTCAGAGGTTATATACTGAGTACCTTCATTAATACTACTAGCTGCCGAATGACTATGACAATCAATAAGTCCTGGGGTTACATGTTTACCTGCTCCTTCGATAACAATGGCACTACCCTGGGGGACTGTAATATCTGGTGCAACTTGCTCTATTTTTCCGCCAACAAACAATATATCCCATTCAGCTAGAGTCCCTTTTGGTCCACATGTCCATAATGTTGCATCATTAATTAATATGGCATTCGGTTGAGGATAATCCTTAAACAGACCATATGCCCCATCAGGCGAGAAGACGGATAATGAACTAGGCGACTCGGGCTCAAGCTCTTTACCAACAGTACTAATTTTAATATCTGCCTGGAAAGGTAGAGACTCATTACCCAGGTTTTTTGTTGTTCCAATTATTTGAGATTTTGTTAATTCGCCGTTGAATGTTATTGAACCCTTTTGTCCGATATTTTGGCCATCGATTGTAAATGAAATAGATGATTCGAAAATATCGATATTGTATAATTCAACTGTTTTTCCTTGAAATAATATTGATCCTTTATAAACGATATTTCGAGGGTCATTTGTTCTATTTTTTAGAATGTCTTCAATTTTTAATTCATAGGCGGAACCATTATACTTTAAAGACCAATTACCTAAAAACGAAGGTGTTTTTTTTGAGGCGATATATATTTCTTCTCCTTCAATCCACAGGCTGACAACTTTTGAAGTTGGCTTAAAGTAGTCACCGTCAACAATCACAAGATTTGCATCATATCCTTTGGCAACTCTACCCATCGATTTTTCCAATCCTAAAGCTTCAGCTGGTTGCGTTGTTAGTGCTGCAAGTACAATATCTTTGCTAAGGCCTCGAGCAATAATTTTTTCGAGGTTTTTACGGAATTCAGATTTTTTTGATAAACGATGACTTGTAATGGAAAAATCATGGCCAGCCCTATTAAGATAAGATAGATTGTCCGGAGCCACATCCCAATGTTTGAGTTCTGCAGTTGAATATTGAAGGTCGCTCATATATTTGGTTACACTGGGCTTTGAAGGGAAATCAATAGGCATAATGAAAAAAGGTTTAAGTTGATTAAACTGGTTCAGTTCTCTATACTCATAACCACTACCAAGAATCCAAGGATTAAGTTTAAACTCTTTTGATATGTTCATTAATCTTGAAGCGGAATTATCATCTGACGATATAAATGCAAATGGTTTTTCAAGAGCTCTAGTAAGGCCTAAACTTTCTAGAGAAAAATTTGAAGCTAAGGGTCTATTTTCTGCGGGGTATGACTGAACAATTTCTTGCGATTTTAAATACCACTCTGAATCATAAAAAGTCTGTCTTATGTGAGCAATCACCCCGAGAAGAGACCTGGGGTAAGTTCTTTTGCCCTTAGGCTGATACTTAAAATCAATAACTTGAGCAACTGAAGAGTTTATCGTTTTAGGGCTTTTAGATAAGTTCACAATACCTGTTTGCCCTCTAAATATTCCTTGTTTTGGTGCTAAGTGAGCTGTCGTAAAGCCCAAGGATCTTAATTCTTTAATATGTTTCTCTTTAATATCAAAATTATCAACAGATCTGTATTCAGGCCTAACTTTAGAATCCCAATGCCTTCTTTCATTTTTTGATTTTGAATTGTAGGATTCAGTTTCGAGCCATGTTTCAATAAAACCAGCATAAACATGCGCGCCTTGGAGATTGATTTCATAAGCATCTTTAGGCGATTTAATGTATCTACCAACAGCTTCAATCTTGCCATTTCGTATTACAATAGAGCCATCTTTAATGAAATCACCAGGCGACGTATGAATCATTGCATTTGTTAGTGTCCATACCTTAGGCCTGTTTTTATGTAAATCTTTGGTTGGCTCTGTTTGCGCAAAGAGGAATAGCGGTAAAAGTATTATGACTGTATTTCTCAACATATTAAAAGTTTGGTCCTGTTAATTTATAGGCTTCAATATATTTGGTGATGTAATCGTATGAATCATCAATATCATCTGATATGTGAAACAAATCTAAATCAGATTCTGAAATAGTTCCGCAATCAACAAGATAATCCCAGTTTACTACATTATTCCAAAAATCTGAGCCGTAAAGGACTATTGGTAGCTTCTTTTTGATCTTTTCTGTTTGAATTAATGTTAGGAGCTCCATCACTTCATCCAAAGTCCCAAACCCGCCTGGCCAGACAACAAGTGCCTTTGCTAAATAAATAAACCAAAACTTTCTCATAAAAAAGTAATGAAATTTTAAATCTAGACCATTTGAAATATATTGGTTACTTGTAGCTTCAAAAGGGAGTGAAATTGTCAAACCTACAGAAATACCGTTTGCTTCTTTAGCGCCTTTATTGGCTGCTTCCATAATCCCACCTCCACCACCAGAGGTGATAATATATCTAGATTTTTTGTTATCAAGGTTTTTGCTCCAAAGAGTGAGTTTTTTTGACAACTGTCGAGCTTCTTCATAAAACCTGCTCATTTCAACATCTTTTTGTGCTCTTTTCTCTTCTTGATCAGATGCAGAACCACTTAATTTTGACAAAATTTTGGTTGATTCAGACTCTGATTTAATTCTTGCTGACCCAAAAAATACGATAGTATCGTGAATTTTATTTTCGGTGATTTTCTTTAATGGCCCATAATATTCTGAAAGTATCCTCATTGAACGTCCTTGTGGGCTTCCAAGGAAATCGTCATTATAATAAAATCTGTTTTTTCTTTTGTCTTTTGACATTCTTATAACCTTTTATGAAATTGACTTGAATTTAAAACAAAATTTTAAAATTAGTTCACTTGTATGATGGAATTCAGGCATCTTATTTTTGGAGGTGTTATATAAACTCTTAGCTATCATATTTATTTTTCTTTCGTGTGCTTCAGAAATTGTGGTCCCCAAAATATTATCCCTTCCTCCTACCAAAAAAAGCAGTCCTGATTTAGTAGAAAAAACAATATTTAGCATGGGTTTGATGACAGAATATGAAATTTGGGAGTTTTTAAGAGGGAGCCCAAATGAGACATTAGTTTTGGATAATATTGGGTTGCCAGACTCTGTTTGGCGCAGTGAGAATGATTCTACCAAATTCTTATATTATTTTGTTGATAAAATTCAAGATTATAACATTATTGAAATTAATTCTTTTAGTAATAAAGTTACCGGCTTTGAATGGGATTAAAGTAAAACTCTTTTTAAGTTTAGCTCTAAGCTTATTTTTCACCGTCACCAGTTGTGAACGATCTATTCATGATATCCATATGGAGTCATTCGTTGCCGATACGCATAATGATATTATTCTTAGAGCGATGGAAGGAGAAGATATCTTGTCTTTTCATCAAGAAACGCAATCTGACTTAGAAAAGTTCAAACTAGGTGGTGTAGATCTACAAGTCTTCTCAATATGGGTTAGTCCAAGCAACGTAAACAATGATGAAGAGTATTTTCAAAAAGCAAATAGTATGATCAGTAAGCTTAATTTTTTGATTTCTAGAGTTCCTGACGATTGGGGCCTTGTAAAATCTTTTCAAGATATTTCATATAACAATAGAAAAAATAAAATGTCTTGTGTTATTGGTGTTGAGGGGGGTCACATAATTGGTAATAAAATTGAACGTATTGATCAGCTTCATAATCGAGGAATGAAGTATTTAGGACTTACTTGGAATAACTCTAACAATATTGCTAGTTCCGCAAAAGATGAAGTATTAAATATAAATTCATTATCTGTAATTGGACTTTCTAATTTTGGGAAAAAAGTAGTTCGAAGGTGTAATGATCTTGGAGTAATCATAGATGTCTCCCATTTAGGAGAGCAAGCCTTTTGGGATGTTATCGAACAATCGAAATCGCCGATAATAGCATCACACTCTTCGGTTTTTTCTTTATGCCCACATTATAGAAATTTAAAAGACGACCAAATCAAAGCAATCGCAAAAAAAGGAGGCGCTGTTTTTATTAATTTTTACCCTGGATATATTGATAGTACTTTTTCTAAAAAAGCTGATCTCGTTGATAGTAAATATGATATAGAATTAGAAATACTAGCTGAAAAGTATGACACATTATCAAATCAATATTGGTTTGAGAAGATGAAACTGCTGAAGCATGAGAAAGCTAAATTTGCGCCAAATATAAATGATGTAATTAAACATATATCATACGTCGTAGATTTAGTTGGCGTTGATTTTGTTGGAATTGGTTCTGATTATGACGGAGTCGAAATAATGCCTACAGGATTAGAAAACGTAGCAAAGTTACCTTTTTTGACAAAAAAGCTTATCGAAAATGGATATACAATAAGAGATGTTAGAAAAATTTTAGGTGGTAACTTTAAGCGAATTTTTAAGGAGGTTTGCAAATAAAATCATGAGTACATCAAAAATAGTTTACAGAAACAATTTAAGAACTGAGTCAGAGCACATTGCTTCAGGCGAAAAAATTATAACGGATGCGCCGGTTGACAATAACGGAAAAGGGGAAGCCTTCTCACCAACTGATTTGGTAGCAACAGCACTTGGCTCCTGCATGATCACTATTATAGCAATTGCAGCCGAAAAGAATGGGTTAGATATATCTGGGACTAGTGCTTCAGTTAAAAAAGTTATGAGCGCCAAACCCAGGATGATTAGCGATGTCATTATTGAAATTAAAATGAATAAACGTATTAGTGAAAAAGATCGGAAGCGACTAGAAAAAGCCGCGTTAGCATGTCCTGTCCATAAAAGTTTACATCCCGATATGAACAAAGAAATAAAATTTATTTATTTTTAGGTATCTAGTTTTATATGATTTTTCAATGATTTTATTTAGATTTTATTTCTAAATATGTATTCAGAATTCAAGCTTGCACCATCAATCTTATCTGCAGATTTTTCAAACTTGCAGGGAGCTTTACAAATTTGTGACGAAGGAGGGGCTGATTGGATTCATGTTGATGTAATGGATAATCAATTTGTTCCTAATCTAACTATTGGTCCTCCTGTAGTTAAGTCATTGCGAAAAAGTACTAAAAAATTTATTGATGTTCATATGATGGTCATCAACCCTGAAAATTTAGTAGAGCCATTCGCCAGAGCGGGTGCAGACAACATAACTTTTCACATCGAGGCGACTGATAATCCAGAAGAAGTTATTGATTTGATTCGTTCAACTGGGAAGATGGTTGGAATTTCGCTGAAACCATCAACGCCATTTATTGAAATTATGCCATATTTAGATAAAATTGATTTAGTCCTTGTCATGAGCGTTGAACCGGGATTTGGTGGCCAAGGTTATATTAAAGATTCAACAAAGCGAATTGCTGAAATAAAAAAATATCTAAAAGATAATTGTTTAGAAAGAGTCCAAATCCAAGTTGATGGCGGAATCAAACTCCA